>NZ_JADYVV010000102.1:0-22309 GCF_020194035.1 Bradyrhizobium sp. BRP56 | reverse complement strand
GGCGCGCGTCTTCGGCGTCGTCGTGGCGTTCGCGTGCAGGCTCAGTTCCATGACCCGAGGTGCTCCCTGACAAAGGCCACGCCTCGTTCTACACCGATTCCATCAAACCAATCAGCAGGGACCAAACACGAAGCAGGGACCCATAACCACCGATGTGTGTTGCTAGCGAAAGCTGGGGCCCCAGCCTTCGTAACATTAGCATCGGTGGTTATGGGTCCCGGCTCGCGCGGAGCCTGTCATCGGGCGGCGCTTCGCGCCGACCCGTTGGCTTGGCCGGGACGACGGATAGAGAGTATGATCACGGCAAAAGAGTATCATCGCTACACTACTGCAAGGAGTCCGACATGAGCTGGCAGCCCTCGACCGATCCCGAACTCGGCGATCCCAAGACCTGCGACGCGCTGGACCTGATCATCGTGCCGCGCACCCGCGATCTCGGCGACGGCTTTGCGGTGCGCCGCGCGCTGCCGCACGGCAAGCGCCAGATGGTCGGACCCTTCATCTTCTTCGACCATTTCGGGCCGGTGCAGTATCTCGCCGGCAAGGGCATGGACGTGCGGCCGCATCCGCATATCGGGCTCGCCACCGTCACCTATCTGTTCGACGGCAGCATCATGCACCGCGACAGCGAGGGCAACATCCAGGAGATCCAGCCCGGCGCGATGAACCTGATGACCGCGGGCCGCGGCATCGCGCATTCCGAGCGCACCCCCGACGTGCAGCGCCGCGACGGCCAGAAGATGCTCGGGCTGCAAAGCTGGATCGCGCTGCCGGCGGGCAAGGAGGAGATCGCACCGTCGTTCCAGCATTATGGCGCGGGCGACCTGCCGATGATCTCCGAGCGCGACTTCACCGCGCGCATCATCGCGGGCTCCGCGTTCGGCATCACCTCACCGGTCAGCATGGTCTCGCCCTGGTTCTACACCGAGGTGACCGCGAAGGCCGGCACCTCGGTGCCGCTCGACCCCGATCACGAGGAACGCGCGATCTACCTCGTCGACGGCGAGGTCGAGATCGCGGGCGACCGCCACGAGGGGCCGCGGCTGCTGATCTTCCGGCCCGGCGACCGCATCACCGTGAAGACGCTGCGGCCAACCCGCATGATGTTCCTCGGCGGCGACGCCCTGGAAGGGCCGCGCCACATCTGGTGGAATTTCGTCTCGTCCTCGAAGGAGCGGATCGAGCAGGCCAAACAGGACTGGAAAACCGGGCGTTTCGCGCAGGTTCCGCACGAACACGAGTTCATTCCGCTGCCGGAGTGAGTTATTTCCTGTGATAATCTCGAACGCCCGCACGGCCGCGTGCGGGCGCTCGTCTTTGCAAGCCACCTATTTTGAAAAGCCACCTAGAAAGATCACGCCATGACCGCGATGCTATCCAGCGATTTGCCCCTGCCCCGGATCGGCCGCGGCAAGGTGCGCGATATCTACGCCGTCGGCGACGATCGCGTGTTGCTGCTGACCACCGATCGCATCTCGGCATTCGACGTGGTGATGGCGGAAACCATTCCGATGAAGGGCGCGGTGCTGACCCAGATCAGCGCCTGGTGGTTCCGGCAGCTCGAGGGCACCGTGCCGCATCACATGATCAGCGCCGATGCCGACGAGATCATCCGCGCCGTGCCTGAACTGAAGGACCATCGCGCCGACATCCTCGGCCGCGCGATGCTGTGCAAGCGCACCACCGTGTTCCCGATCGAATGCGTGATCCGCGGCTACATCTCCGGCTCGGCATGGAAGGAATACGCGGCCGATGGCACGCTTGCCGGCGAGAAGCTGCCGGCCGGCCTGGTCGAAAGCCAGAAGCTTGAACCCGCGATCTTCAGTCCGGCGACCAAGGCCGAGGCCGGCCATGACGAGAACATCACGGTCGCGCGGGTGCGCGAGATCGTCGGTGCCGACGACGCTGCGACGCTGGAGAAGATGGCGCGCGACGTCTACGGCTATGGCGAGCAGACCAGCCGCGCCCGCGGCATCATCATCGCCGACACCAAATTCGAGTTCGGCCGCGACAAGGACGGCCGCATCATCCTGATCGACGAGGTGATGACGCCGGATTCGTCGCGGTTCTGGGCGGTCGATGCCTACAAGCCCGGCCAGTCGCAGCCGAGCTTCGACAAGCAGCCACTGCGCGACTATCTCGACGTCGAGCGCCGCGCCGGCCGCTGGAACGGCGACGCGCCGGCCCCGCCGCTGCCGGCCAGCGTGGTGGATGCGACGAGCAAGCGGTATCTGGAAGCGTATCGCCGCGTGACGGGGCTGAAGGTTTAGCCGCAGCGTCATTGCGAGCCAACGGGTCGCGCGAAGGCGCGCCCGATGACAGGCTCGGCGAAGCAATCCATGGCGCCACAAGCCGAGGCATGGATTGCTTCGTCGCTACGCTCCTCGCAATGACGGCTGAGGTGTTGCAACGAACTCACCTCTGATGCCACTCTCCGGGCACAACAAGAACAGCCCAGGGAGCGCCCCATGTCCGATGCCGATACCGTGCTCGTCGAGCGCGACGGTTCTGTCACCATTATCTCCATCAACCGTCCGCACAACCGCAACGCCGTCGATGGCGCCACCGCGCGCAAGCTGTATGACGCGTTTCTCGCCTTCGATGCGGATGCGAGCGCATCCGTCGCGGTGTTCACCGGCACCGGCGGCTATTTCTGCGCCGGCGCCGATCTGAAGGCGGTGGCGGCGGGCGATCCCGAGAAGAAGCGCGAGGTCGGCGGCCACAACACGATCGCGCCGATGGGACCGAGCCGGCTGCGACTGTCGAAGCCGGTGATCGCCGCGATCGAAGGCTTTGCGGTCGCCGGTGGCATGGAGCTCGCGCTGTGGGCCGACATGCGCGTCGTTGCCGAGGACGCAACCTTCGGCGTGTTCTGCCGCCGCTTCGGCGTGCCACTGATCGATCTCGGCACCATCCGCCTGCCGCGACTGATCGGCCATTCGCAGGCCATCGACCTGATCCTCACCGGACGCCCGGTCGGCGGCGCTGAAGCGCACCGCATGGGGCTCGCGAACCGGCTGGTGCCGAAGGGCGAGGCCCGCGCCCACGCCATCGCGCTCGCCAAGGACATCGCGAAATTCCCGCAGAACTGCCTGCGCGCCGACCGCCTGTCGGCGCTGCGGCAGTGGGATCTCGACGAGGAAGAGGCGATCAGAAACGAGATGCGCGGCGGGCTTGAGGTGATCGCCTCGGGCGAAACGCTGTCGGGCGCGGCGCGCTTTGCCTCCGGCGTCGGCCGTCACGGCGCGTTCGGCAGTGAGGGCGGCCACGGCTGAAGATCACGTCTCGCTATCCTTCTCCTTCCCCCTGAAAGGGGGAAGGCCGGGATGGGGGTCAGCCGCAGGCGACGCTCTGTGCGGAGAGAGCAGATCCCCACCCGCTCTGCTCTGACGAGCAGAGCGACCTCCCCTTTTTCAAGGGGAGGTCCGAGCCATTTCCGCGGCGCTGGGTTTCGCCGCGCTCTGCGCGAGAAGCGAAATGCCCGCGTTGAGAACCGACTGTCACAAAAATCCTGTTGTCGTCCTGCGCCGGGCTCGTCTACGACTGGCGGCGAAAGTTCAGGACATTTTTTAACGTGATTAGTCGATCGCTCTATTTCGGCTCGCAAGCGCGGCGGGTCATGCACGACGTGCTCGGCGGCGGCGCTGCCAGTGTGCTCGGCATCACGTTCGGCCTGTCCTACGCGCTCTTGATCTTCGCCGGGCCATTGTCGCCCTATCTGTCATACGGCGTCGCGGCGACATTCATTTCCTCGGCCGTGCTCGCGACCTTGATCGCGCTCGGTAGCTCGCTGCCCTTCGCGGTCGCCGGCCCCGACACCTCCACCGCGGCGGTGACGGGAATCCTGATGGCCTCGCTGGTCGAGCGCGTCAGTGCCGCCAACCCGACGGCGCCGCTGCTCGCGCCGGTGCTGATCACGCTCGGGCTCTCGACCATCGTCACCGGCATCGTGCTGTGCTGTCTCGGGCTGACACGGTTCGGCCGCGCCATCTGCTATGTGCCTTACCCTGTCGTCGGCGGATTCCTCGGGGCGACCGGCCTGTTGATCGTGCTGGGCGCGATCAGGGTGATCACCGGCTACCCCGTGCAGCTCAGCACCCTCTTCCACTTCACCAACATCATCACGATCTCCGAGCTCAGTGCCGCCTGCGCGATGGCGCTGGTGCTGTATCTGACCTGGCATCGCTCGCGCACCCCGTTCGGTCTGCCGATCATCCTGATCGGCGGCGTGATCGTGGCGCACCTCGTATTCTGGATCATCGGCATCACGCCCGAGGAAGCGCATCTGACCGGCTGGACCTTCGAGCCGCCGCCGGCATCGACCTTCATGCTGCCGTGGCACATGGCCGAACTTGCACAATATCCATGGTCGGCAGTGCCGGACCTGCTCGGCAACATGATCGCCGTCGTGTTCGTCACGGCGGCGAGCACGCTGTTCAACACCACCGGCATCGAGGTCGCGGTGCATCGCGAGGCCAATCTCGAGCGCGAGCTGAACATCACCGGTTTCGCCAACATCGTGACCGGCGCGCTGGCCGGCTATGCCGGCTGCATCTCGGTCAGCCGCTCGATCCTTAATTTCTCCAGCGGTGGGCGCGGCCGGCTGTCGGGGCTGACAGTCGCTGCGATCTCGCTGCTGATGCTGGCGGCGGCTCCGCAGCTGCTCGGCTACATGCCGAAATTCGTGCTCGGCGGCCTTCTGCTCTATCTCGGCGCCGACCAGCTGCACAAATGGATGATCGAATCGCGCAAGCGGCTGTCGAGGACCGAATATGTGTCGCTGCTCGCGATCATCGCCATCATCGTGACCTGGGGCTTCGTGCCCGGCATCCTGATCGGCGTCATCATCGGCTGCGCCACCTTTGCGCTCAGCGCGGCGCGGGTCGAGGCGATCAAATACGGTTTCGACGGCTCGGAATATCGCAGCTCGCTGGATCGCTCGCGCGATGACCGCGAGGTGTTGTCGGCCCATGGCGGCAAGATCCAGGGCCTGACCCTGCAAAGCTATCTGTTCTTCGGCTCCGCCAACCGCCTGTACCAGCACGTCAAGGCGCTGCTGCGCGAGCACCCGGAGTGCCGCTATCTGCTGTTCGATTTCAAGCTCGTTACCGGCGTCGATTCGTCGGCGGCCTACAGCTTTGCGCAGATCAAGCGCAGCGCGCACGAGGTCGGCGTCGAGCTGGTCCTGGTGCATCTGTCGGCCAAGGCCGAGCAGGTGCTGCGCTCGAGCGATTTCATCACAGAGGGCGTCACCGTGATCGACGAGCTCGATCGCGCGCTTGAATGGTGCGAGAACCAGATCATCGCGCAGCACCAGGAGCTCGCGCAGGAGGAAGCCGACCTGCGCGGCTGGTTCACGGGGATGCTCGACAGCGAGAACGACGCCGACGCGCTGATCCGGCGCTGCCAGCGCATCGAGGTCGACGCCGGCGAGGTCATCGTGCACGCCGGCGACGCCGCCGATTCCATGCACTTCATCCTCGACGGCCGTGTCGGCATCATGGTGCCCGCCGAGGAGGGCCGCTCCACCCGGGTGCGCAGCCTCGGCCGCTACACCACGATCGGCGAGATGGGCCTCGTCTCGCAGGCCCCGCGCAGCGCAACCATCCAGGCCGAGATGGCGAGCGTGCTCTATGTGCTGAACACCCACCAGTTCGCCGCGATCCGCGACGAGGACCCCGGGCTCAGCCACAAGCTGCTGACCTATTTCGTGTCGGTGATGGCGGAGCGGCTGACGTTTGCCAATCGCACCATTGCGGTGCTGCGGCGCTGAGAACGTGTAGCCCGGATGGAGCGAAGCGAAATCCGGGAACTAGGTTGCCGCGCGGCGATAACCCCGGATTGCGCTTCGCTCCATCCGGGCTACGAGAGTGAGACCGAGCTACAGCAACCCGCGGCTTTCGCTCGCCGCGAGCTCCGCCATCAGCGCCTTGTCCTGATAGCGCGCGAGCGAGAGGCTGCGGGCGAAGCCCGGCACGGGCGCGCCGACCACGGCGCGGGCGCAGAGATCGCCGGTGGCGCAGGCGCCCATGGTGCCGTAGCCGGAGAGCGCGGTGGCAAGGAACACGCCCGGTGTCTTCGCAGCGCCGATCAGCGGCCAATTCTCTCTCGTCATCGGATAGTACCCGCCGTAATGCACGCGGTCGCGCGGCAGCGCGCCGAGATATTGCGCGAGCTTTGGCTGCAGCCGGCTCGCGGCGCGCAGCACGACTTCAGGGAAATAGGGGTTCAGCTCCGGCTCGCGGACCGGCTCCGTGGTCTGTTCCGCGTTGAACGCCCAGCCGAGCTTGATCCACTCGCCGTGATCGCCGCCGTCGGGCCTGCAATGGATGCTGCCCGGCATCGGCGCCAGCAGACGCGAAAATTCCGGCGCCGCTGCCAGCGCCTCGCGTTCATCATCGGACCAGGCCAGCGTCTGACCGTCGAGATCGATCGCGAACGGCATTTTGCGATCGACCGCGCGGTTGCGGTCGGCGAACGCGATCTTCTGCTGCAGCACATTGACGATCGGCAGCTCTTCGCCATGCATCGCCGCGACATGCGCCGCGAACGGGCCCGCGGCGTTGACGATGATGTCCGCCTTGATGGTCTGCCGCGCGCCATCGGCCAGCACATCGACGGTGAAGCGACCGGTCTTCGCGATGCCGAGCACTTTGGCCTGCTGGAATTGCGCGCCGAGCGGCCGCATCGTCTCCAGCATGTACTGGCCGAGCTGCTGGCCGCTGATGTCGCCGGCGCGGCGGATATGCAGCGCCGTCGCAACCTCCTTGTCGAAGCTCGGGTAATGCGCCTGGATCAGGTCACGGCCGAGCAGGACGTCGACCCCGTCAGGCGCGCTCTGCCAATCCGCCGAATGCGGCGGCAGATAGCCTCGGCCGTCGCCCTCATGCATGCGGATCAACTTTTCGGCCCGCGCGCCATAGCCGGTATGGAGCTGCTGCAACAGCTCCTCGGGCTTCTCCTCGCGCGTGACCAGGAGATAGCCGCGCCGGGTCATGTGGATGCGGTTGTCGCTGCGGCGCGCGATCGCCTCCATCAGGTCGGTGGAATGGTTGGTGAAATCGGCCATCGTCGGATGCGGCCACCAGTTGCGGTAGTTCTCGCCCGACTGCGCCGAGGTCAATGCCATCGGCTGACCTTCGTCGACCATCAACAGGCGCAAACGTTTGTGCTGAACGGCGAGGTAATAGGCCGTGGCGATGCCGACGATGCCCGCACCGATCACCAGGATTTCGACGTCATTGGTCTTCACGCGCATACTCCTGCGGCCGCGCCGCGCGGCCCGCGATCATTCACATTGTCTGAACGTCGATCAGGCAGGGCGACCCTCGCCTGCATCGCGCAGCGCCTGGCGCTGCGCCGAGCGCAGCGTCTTCTGCGTCTCCTCGATATGATCGCGCAGCAGCCGGACCGCCTTCTTGACCTCGCCGTCGCGGCAGAATTCGAGCAGCCGGTAATGCTCGCGCTGCGGCCGCTCCTTGCCGGTCGCCTGCGATACCAGCGCCCGGGTGAAGCGGCCGACATGGCCGTAATTCGCCTCGATCATGCCGAGCAGGCGCGGGCGATTGCACGGCGCGTAGAGCGTGGCGTGGAATTTCCAGTTGAAGGCGCCCCATTGCGCCGGATCGGGCTCGGCATCATAGGCGCGGAGGATTTTCGTCGCCGCCTCGAGATCGATCTCGCCCATGGCCGGGATCGCCAGGCGCAGCGCGTGGCATTCGAGCGCGATCCGGATCTCGAGCAGCTCGATCACCTCGTCGATCGACAGATCCGAGACCACCGCGCCGCGGTTGGGCAGGAAGGTCACAAAGCCCTCGGCCTCGAGCTGGCGCAGCGCCTCGCGCACCGGGATGCGGCTGGTCCCGAACCGCGCGGCAAGCTCGTCCTGACGCAGCTGCAATCCCGGCGCGAGCTCGCCCGAGCTGATCGCGGCCCGCAATGCCTCGCGCACGGCGTCCGGCGCGGAACCGTGGGGTCCGGCCCCGCGATGGCTGGTGACGGTTGCGGGCTCCATCCGGCTTCTCTCTCGCTGTGCGGCGGCGGCGGCCAGGATATCCAGCCTAGCCGATTGTATAAAATCAGTTTGCCGATTATGCAATGGCTGTGTATAAAATCTCGCCTTATCATATCCAATATTGCCAACGTTCGCGAGCACCCGATGCATCAAGCCACCAAGCGATTGATCTGTCTAGCTTTTCTTGCGGCGGCGTCCGCCCCGGCACAGGCCCAATCGTCCGGCGGCACCCTGGCCAAGATCCGCGATGCCGGCGAAATCCGGCTCGGCCACCGCGACGTCTCGGTCCCGTTCTCCTATCTCGACGACAACCAGAAGCCGGTCGGCTTTGCGATGGACCTTTGCACCCGGATCGTCGATGCGGTGAAGGCCGAGCTCAAGCTGCCGGCGCTGCAGACCAGGCTGCAGCCGATCCAGCTCTCCACCCAGATCCCGCTGATCGAGAACGGCACCATCGACATCGTCTGCGGTCCCGCCACCAATACGCTGGAGCGGCAGAAGGTCGTCGCCTTCAGCAACACGATCTTCGTGTCGAGCATCCGCGCGGTGGTGCAGAGGGACGCGCCGATCAAGACCTTCGAGGATCTCGGCGGCCGGCCGGTCTCGCTGACCTCAGGCTCGACCTCGATCGGACTGTTGAGCGCACGGGCCCAGGAGAAGAACTTTCAGACCAAGAACATCCTGACGGCGGACCACGCCGCATCGTTCCTCGCGCTGACCACCGGGCGCAGCGAAGCCTTCGTGATGGACGACATTCTGCTGGCGAGCCTGATCGCGGGCAGCCGCAATCCGGCGGACTGGCGCATCATCGACGACAGCCTGCGCACCGAGCCCTACGGGCTGATCATTCGCAAGGGCGATCCGGAGTTCAAGGCGCTGGTCGACAAGACGCTGGTCGCCATGATGAAGAACGGCGAATTCCAGGAGCTCTACGCAAAATGGTTCACGCGGCCGATCCCGCCGAAGAACGTGAACCTGAATTTTCCGATGACGGCGCCGCTCAAGGACGCTGTCGCCAACCCGAACGACAAGGGCGTGTGACGCAATCGCCGGATCGGCGGCGAATCGTTCGCAACACAGCCGCGACGACTGAGGGGCCACCGCACACCAGCGTGCGGCGCGCGATGGCCCCTCGGCTTTTTCTGCTAGAAATCCACCGTCATGGAAAGCCACAGCGTCCGCGGCATGCCGCTGATTACATAACCGGTTGGATTGCCGATCCAGTAGTGCTTGTCGAACAGATTGGTCAGTGACGCCCTGAAGGTGGTCCGACGCCCCGCGAGGGTCGTCACGTAGCGCGCACCGATGTCGAAGGTCGCCCAGGCGGGAACGCTTTGGACGTTGTCGGCACTGACATAGGCCCGGCTGGTGTAGATGGCGCGCGCCGTCGCGGTGAGGCCGGGCACGAAGGGCGTATCCCATTCGACACCGAGATTGCCCTGCAGGTCGGGCGCGCCGATCGCGTGATTGCCGTCGTAGAGGTGGCCCTGCGTTTGGGTAAGCCGGGCATCAAGCCAGGTCACGCCACCGAGAACGCGGACGCCGGGCGTGACCTCGCCGAAGGTATTGAGCTCGATACCGCGGTTTCTCTGCTCGCCATCCAGACTGTAGATCTTGGTGACGGGATCGATCACACCGCTCGGTTGGCTGATCTGGAACGCCGCAAGGCTCGCACCGAAGCCTCCGAGATCGAGCTTCGTGCCGACCTCGACTTGTCGCGTCTTGAACGGCGCAAACACCGCATTGGTATTCACCGCGCCGGAGGGCGGCGTCGGCCCCGGCGTCAGCCCTTCGATGTAATTGGCATAAAGCGAGAGTTGCTTGATCGGCCTCACCACCAAGGCGATCGAAGGCGACGTCGCGCTATCGTCGTAATGCGTTGTTTCCAGGCCGCTGACTGGATTGAAGCTATTCGCGATCACCTGCTGCTGGCGCGCGCCCACGATCACCTGCAACAGGCCCCCCATAGTCGTGATGGTGTCGGCAACACCGACGCTGCGCAGCCCGAGGAAGCCGGACTTGCCCTCCGGGAATGTCGATATCGGCGCGCCGGCGGTCGTCAACAAGGTCGGTCTGTAGATGTTCGTCAGGTAGGTCGCGTAGTTGGTCTGGCCGAGCCAATCCGTCCGGTTTTGCGCGCTGCCGCTGACCACGACCTCGTGGCCGATGGGACCCGTGTCGAAACGCGCGCGTACACCCGCCTCGCCGGAGGCGCCCTCCGACTTGCCGGTCTGGAACCGTGACGTGCCCAAGGCATCGCCTGCGGTGTTGAGCAGCGTGGCACCGGGATCTTCCTGCTTGTCGTAGCGGAACTGGTTGCCGCCGATCGCGCCAAACACGGTGACGCTGTTGCTGAGATCGTATTCGGCCCTGGTCAAGCCGGTCAGACTCTGCGAGCGCGCATAGTCAAACGGCTGCGCGAGATTGATGCGCGGATCGGGGGCGCTCGGCATGGCGATGCCGGGCACGGGCGTGTAGCCGCGCTGGGCCGCCTTCATCCAGTCGTCCTGGGAGATGATGTCCGCCGACCAGCGAAAGCGCTCTCCATGATAGTCGACGCCGAGCGAGCCCACGCCGTTGCGCGCCGACTGCCGATCGATCGTGGTGTTGCCGCCATCGATCCCGCCGTTGAAGCGAACGCCCCATTCCTTCTGTTCGCCATAGCGGCGTGCGAGATCCAGCTCTGTCCCAAAACGTCCATCCGAGATGTAGCCGGCGGTCAGGCGCGTGATGTCTTCCGCCGCCCGCTTCGTCACGACATTGACCGTGCCGCCGATGCTGCCTTGCGGGGCCATTCCGTTGAGAAAGGCACCCGGCCCCTTGAGCAGCTCAATGCGCTCGATGGGAGCCGGATTGATGCGGTAGGCCGGAACGAGGCCGTAGAGTCCGTTCAAGGCGATTTCGCTGTTCTCGACCCGGAAGCCGCGGATGGTCAGCGCGTCGTAACGGTTGCTGCTGCCGATCGCAGCACGCACCGACGGATCGGAATTGGTCAGCACTTCCGCAACGCTTGTTGCCTGCTGATCGCGGATCGTCTTCGCGGTGTAGCTCGTCAGGCTGTACGGGGCCTCCATATAGTCCTTGTTGCCGAGCAGGCCGAGTTGCCCGCCGCGCGCGACCTGGCCGCCGATATAGGGCACGGGTAACGCCGCCTGCTGCGCGCCGGCCGTCGGCGCGGCCGCAGCCTGCGGCGCGTGCTCGCGCCTGCTCACCTGACGCGATGCCGATGGGCGCACCGAACGCGACGACGACGGCCTCCGAACCGGCGTGGCTCGATGCTCTGGCGCGGTGACGACGACTGGAGGCAGCGGAGCAACGCTGCTCGCGGGTGACTGTTCAGGCGACTGGGCGAGCGAAGGGACCGCGGAAAGGAGGAGAGACGCGCACGCGAATTGAAATGCGCGTGGAGCGTTTGAACTGACGAGCATGAGGTCCCCGGATTCTTCGTGGCTTCGCCTCGAACATCATCAGGGTTCGAGCGCGACCACCGGGGCATAAGCAGCATGCGTTGTGAGGCCAACTAGAACGCATCCAAGCAACGGGGATAACACCTGCCGCATGAAGCGACATCGATGCGGCAAATTCTGCGTTTCGATTATTCTTTCGCTGAATCGGCGTTTGCGCGCATGCGGCTTGCTTCTAATCGCCACCTTCGAGGTTAGAGGGATTCTTGATGCGATCGTCGTCGCGATCGACGCGCTGCATCCAATCGCGGTGAATCGTCGCAGACCGCGAATGTCGGCGGACGGAGCGATCGACAACGACGACCGAAGGATTCACCGGCATGCGTCCCCTCGCCCGCCAGGGCGAAGGGACACGCGGCCCGGCGATCAGACGCCGGCCATCATCACGTATTTGATCTCGACATATTCATCCATGCCGTGGCGCGAGCCTTCGCGGCCGAGGCCCGATTCCTTGACGCCGCCGAACGGCGCCACTTCGGTCGTGATCAGGCCGGAGTTGACGCCGACCATGCCCGACTCCAACGCCTCGGCGACGCGCCAGACGCGGCCGATGTCGCGCGAATAGAAGTAGGAGGCGAGGCCGAACGGCGAGGCGTTGCACATCGCGATCACGTCGGCCTCGTCCTTGAAGCGGATCACCGGCGCGAGCGGGCCGAAGGTTTCCTCGTGCGACACCAGCGCGTCCGGCCGCACATCCGAAAGCACCGTCGGCTCGAAGAAGCTGCGGCCGAGCGACGAGCGCTTGCCGCCGGTCACGATCTTGGCGCCGCCCTTCACGGCGTCGGCGATGTGCCGCTCGACCTTCTCGATCGCTTCCATGTTGATCAGCGGCCCCTGCGTCACGCCAGCCTCCGTGCCGTCGCCGATCTTCATCTCCGCGACCTTCTTCGACAGCTTCGCGACGAACGCGTCGTAGATCTTGTCCTGGGCATAGAGACGGTTGGCGCAGACGCAGGTCTGGCCCATGTTGCGATACTTCGAGACGATGGCGCCTTCGACGGCGGCATCGATATCGGCGTCGTCGAACACCACGAACGGCGCGTTGCCGCCGAGCTCGAGGCCGAGCTTCTTCACGCCGACCGACGCCTGCCGGTACAGGATCTTGCCGACCTCGGTCGAGCCGGTGAAGCCGACGAAGCGCACCGCCGGATGCTCGCACAGCACCTTGCCGATCGGCGGCGCATCACCGGTGATGATGTTGAACACGCCCTTCGGCACGCCGGCCTTCTCGGCCAGCGCAACGAGCGCGAGCGCGGACAGCGGCGTCTCGTTGGCGGGCTTCAGCACCACGGTGCAGCCGGCTGCCAGCGCCGGCGACACCTTGCGGGTGATCATCGAGTTCGGGAAATTCCACGGGGTGATGGCGCCGCAGACACCGATCGGCTGCCGGATCGCGAGCAGGCGCGCGTCCGGACGCTGCGTCGGGATCGTCTCGCCATAGACGCGACGCGCCTCTTCCGCGAAGAATTCGACATAGGCGGCGCCGATATCGACCTCGCCGAGCGCTTCCGCCAGCGGCTTGCCCTGCTCGGAGGTCAGGATCAGCGCAAGGTCCTCGCGGTTGGCGATGATCAGATCAAACCACTTGCGCAGGATGTTGGAGCGCTGTTTCGCGGTCAGCTTGGCCCAGGCCGGAAACGCGCGCTCGGCGGCCTCGACGGCCTTGGTCGCGTCATCGGCGCTCAGCTGCGGGATCTTGATCAGCTCGACGCCGGTCGCCGGATTGTTGACGGCGAATTCGGGGGTACCAACCCAGGCGCCGTCGATGTAGCAGCGGTCGCGCAGCAGCGAGGGGTCCTTCAGGCGGCTTTGCAGGGAGGATGCTGCGGATTGGGTGGCGCGTGCGGCGACGGGCGGGGTCATGGCGTTACTCCTGTCATTTCTGGAATTTCTTGGGGGTGTTCGCCGCCTATATAAGCGGAAAGCCGCTGCGATGCACCGGCGCCGGGCGCGACCCTGCTTGGACGCAAACGCGGCGCGATTGTTGGAGGGTTGTCATTCCGGAGCGGCTCTAAGAGCCGAACCCGGAATCTCGAGATTCTCGGTGCGCAGTTGCGCACCTGAGGGTTCGATGCTGCGCCCGTAATGACGGCTCTGATCAGACTGCGCCGCCGGACATATAGGTTTCCCGACGGCCGATCATGCGCTCGGCCGCGGCCTTGGCGTCCGCCTTGGTCGAGGTCGCGCAGGTCCGGTATTCGAGGTCGGCCTGCGCCCGCGCATCGCGGCGGCCGAACCAGGATTTGGCGCCGGTCTGCAGCAGCGCCAGCGCCCGCGCGACATTCTCGACGGCCTCGAACGAGTGCAGCGCGCCGGTACCTGCGTAGCGGACTTCGTAGAGACCTGGGCTGATCGGCGCTTCGATATTCTCGCCGCGGCCCGGCCGCGGATAGCGCTTCCATTCACTCCATGTCGAAATCATTGTTGCGCCCCCGCAAGGCGGGAAATGACGAATCTTTTCGTCAAATCCGGTCCAATCCGCCGCACCGTTTATGCAGCGATCTGAATGCGTTAATGCAAATAATCAGGTACGAAAATCATTCCTTGATCACGTTACCGTGGCCGCCCGCGAAGGTCACCGGGACTTGCTCGAAGTCCCCTGCAAAATCTGCGCGCGTGGTGAACGCCTCCCGACCAAGGCCGTTCCTGGCGGCCGGCCTTCACGACATCGCGACGTCGTCGCATCGCGCCCGCCTTGCGGGAGCGGAAAAGCGGGAGGATGATCCGCCCACTTCAAAACAATAAACCCCACCGGAGGAAGCCCCCAATGCAGAGCAAGGCTCAGATCGATCAGGTATTGCGCCAGAAGAGCGAGGCAAAGGAAATTCCCGGCGTGGTCGCCATCGCGGCCACCGGCAAGGACGTGATTTACGAAGGCGCGTTCGGCCAGCGCGACCTCTCCAAGAGCGATCCCATGACGGCGGACAGCGTGTTCTGGATCGCCTCGATGACCAAGGCGGTGACCTCGGCGGGCGCGATGCAGCTCGTCGAGCAGGGCAAGCTCTCGCTCGATGAGCCGATCGGCAAGCTGTTGCCCGATCTCGCCGCGGTGCAGGTGCTTGACGGCTTCGACGCCAAGGGCGAGCCGCAGCTGCGGCCGGCGAAAAAGCCGATCACGCTGCGCCAGCTCATGACCCACACCGCCGGCTTCGCCTACGATATGTGGGACGGCAACCTCGGCAAGTATCTGGAAAAGACCGGCACGCCCGGCATCATCACCTGCCTGAATGCCGCGCTGAAGACGCCGATCATGACCGACCCCGGCACGCGCTGGGAGTACGGCACCAATATCGACTTCGTCGGCAAGGCGGTGGAAGCCGCATCCGGCAAGAAGCTCGATGCCTATCTGCGCGACAATATGTTCGCACCGCTCGGCATGAGCGACACCGCGTTCAAGATCTCCGACGACATGCGCAAGCGGCTGGTCGGCATGCATGCCCGCGGCGAGGACGGCACGCTGGCGGCAATCCCGTTCGAGCTCGAGCAGAATCCTGAATTCCACATGGGTGGCGGCGGCCTGTATTCGACGGCGGCCGACTACATCAGGTTCTGCCAGATGATCCTCAACAAGGGCAAAGGCAACGGCAACCAGGTGCTGAAGGCCGAGACGGTCGCGACCATGGGGCAGAATCACATCGGCGAGCTCACCGTCGGCAAGATGACGACGGCCTTGCCGATGTACACCAACGATGTCGATCTCTATCCCGACATCGTCAAGAAATGGGGACTGAGCTTCCTCATCAACACCGCCAAGACACCGGAAGGCCGCAGCGCCGGCAGCCTCGCCTGGGCGGGCCTTGCCAACACCTATTACTGGATCGATCCGTCGCGCGACGTCTGCGGCGTGATCCTGACCCAGCTGTTGCCGTTCGCCGACAAGCACAGCCTGGAAGCCTTCGCAGGCTTCGAGAAGGGCATCTATGCCGGGCTCGACGCCGGCAGCGGGCAAAGGGCGGCGTAAGGCTCGATGAGATAAGTCGTACCAGCCGTGACGGGACTCCTCTCCCTCTCCCCGTTCTTACGGGGAGAGGGTTGGGGTGAGGGGCTGCTTCCGCACAGACGGTCGCAATTGGACTCGCAGAGACTCCCCCTCGCCCGGATCGCATCTTCGATGCGATCCGACCTCTCCCCGCACGCGGGGCGAGGTGAAGCGGAACCCGTCGCCGCTACAATCGAAAGCCATACCCGCCATAGGTCGGGCCTGTCCCATCGGCGCCAAACGACTAAGATCGCGCAAAAAAGCGCGACGACACGAACACGACCACGAGGAGGACGAGCTTGGCACCCACGCCCAAGGGAGACAGCAAAGCCGACAGCTATGTCTGCGGCATTTCCGATGCGCCGCTGCTCGGTGAAACCATCGGCCGCAGCCTCGACCGCGCACGGGCGCGCTGGGGCGAGCGCGAGGCGCTGGTCTCGCCGAGTCACAATGTGCGCTGGACCTGGACCGAATTCGCCTGTCACGTCGAGGCGCTGGCGGCGGGCTTCATCGCGCTCGGGCTGCAACGCGGCGAGCGGATCGGCATCTGGTCGCTGAACCGGCCGGAATGGACGCTGACGCAATTCGCCGCCGCGAAAGCCGGACTGATCCTCGTCACCATCAATCCGGCCTATCGCCTCAGCGAGCTGGAATTCGCGCTCGGCAAGGTCGGCTGCGCCGCGATCGTGACAGCAACCGCGTTCAAGACCTCGGCCTATATGGAGATGCTGAACACGCTGCTGCCCGAGCTTGCGAGCTCCGAGCCCGGCCATCTGCGCTCGGCGCGGCTGCCGCAATTGCGCGCCGTGATCCAGATCGGCGGACCGGCGGCGCCGGGCACCATTCCGTTCGATGCGGTATCGCAGATGGGCGGCGATCGCCATCGCGAGCAGCTTGCGGCGCTCGGCGACAGCCTGCAATTCGACGATCCCGTCAACATCCAGTTCACCAGCGGCACCACCGGCTCGCCCAAGGGCGTGACGCTGACCCATCACAACATCCTCAACAACGGCTACTTCACCGGCCGCGCCATGCGCCTGACCGAAGCGGACCGCATCTGCATTCCGGTGCCGCTCTATCACTGCTTCGGCATGGTGATGGGCAACCTCGCCTCGGTCACGCTCGGCACCACCATGGTCTATCCCGGCGAAGGTTTTGATCCGCTGGCGACGCTGACGACGGTCGCGCAGGAGAGATGCACGACGCTGTACGGCGTGCCGACCATGTTCATCGCCGAGCTCGACCATCCCGACTTCGCGCGCTTCGACTTGTCGTCGCTGCGCACCGGCATCATGGCCGGCGCGCCCTGCCCGATCGAGGTGATGAAGCGCGTCAACACCGAGATGAACATGCGCGAGGTGACGATCGCCTATGGGATGACCGAAACCAGCCCGGTGAGTTTCCAGAGCGCGACCGACGATCCCTTGGAGCGCCGCGTCTCCACCGTCGGCCGCATCCATCCGCATGTCGAGGTCAAGGTGGTCGATCTCGACGGCAAGGTGGTGCCGCGCGGCGAACGCGGCGAGCTCTGCACCCGCGGCTACAGCATTATGCTCGGCTATTGGGACGAGAAGGAAAAGACCGGCGATGTGCTCGACGCCAATGGCTGGATGCACACCGGCGATCTCGCCGTGATCGACGACGAAGGCTATTGCAACATCGTCGGCCGCATCAAGGACATGGTGATCCGCGGCGGCGAGAACCTGTATCCGCGCGAGATCGAGGAATTCCTCTACCGCCATCCGAAGATCCAGGACGTGCAGATCTTCGGCGTCGCCGACGAGCGCTATGGCGAGGAGCTGTGCGCCTGGGTCAGGATCAGGCAAGGCGAAACGCTCACCGCCGACGAGGTCCGCGCCTTCTGCCATGGCCAGATCGCCCACAACAAGATTCCGCGCTATGTCGAATTCGTCGAGGAATTCCCGATGACGGTGACGGGGAAAATCCAGAAGTTCGTGATGCGCGATGCGGTGGAGCAGCGGCTCGGATTGAAGGCGGCGAAGACGGCGTGAGGCCGGCCCCACTCTCTCAACATCGTCATGCCCGGGCTTGACCCGGGCATCCACGACTTCGGATCCGCGACAAGAAAGACGTGGATGGCCGGGACAAGCCCGGCCATGACGGAAGAGAAACTCCGCCTTAAACCAGCAGCCCCTGCTGCTTCGCCAGATCCTGCAGCGAGACCAGCGGCCGGGCGCCGATGTGCTGGATCACTTCGGCCGCGGCGAGCGCGCCGAGCCGGCCGGCGTTCTCATGGCCGACATTGCGCACGAGACCGACCAGGAAGCCGGCGGCGAACAGATCGCCGGCGCCGGTGGTGTCGACCAGCCTGTCGATCGGCGAGGCGGGCGCCGCGACGACGCTGTCGCCGGAGATCACGACGCAGCCCTTCTCGCTGCGGGTGACGACGCCGAGCCTGGTGTCCTTGCCGAACTGCTTCAGCGCGGTGTCGAAATCCGAGGTCTGGTACAGCGAGTGCAGCTCGGACTCGTTGGCGAACACCAGGTCCACGATGCCCTTGCGCATCAGGTCGAGGAATTCGTCGCGGTAGCGATCGACGCAGAACGAATCCGACAGCGTCAGCGCGACCTGGCGGCCGGCGCCGTGCGCGATATCAGCCGCCTTCACGAACGCGTCCTTGGCGTTCTTCGGATCCCAGAGATAGCCCTCGAGATAGATGATGCTGGCGGCTGCGATCTGGTTCGGATCGATATCGTCCGGCGTCAGATCCTGCGCGGCCCCGAGATAGGTGTTCATGGTGCGCTCGCCGTCCGGCGTCACCAGGATGTAGGAGCAGCCGGTGGCCGGTCCGGTCCTGGCCGGCGCGGTGTCGAAGGCGACGCCGGCGGCGCGGATATCGTGGACGTAGAGCTTGCCGATCTGGTCGTCCTTGACCTTCCCGACATAGGCGGCGCGGGCGCCGAGACTGCCGACGCCGACGATGGTGTTCGCGGCCGAACCGCCCGACATTTCGGTCGCCACCCCCATGTCGCCGTAGATCGCGGTGGCGCGCGCCTCGTCGATCAGTTGCATCGAGCCCTTGGTCATGCCGTGACGGGCAAGGAACCCCTCGTCGGTCTGCACCAGCACGTCGAAGATCGCGTTGCCGATCCCAAGAACGTCGTATTTTGCGTCAGCCATAGACCTGCCCTGTGTTAACGCCACCCAACAAGAGTGGCGGCCTATCACGTTACGCCTCGGGGCAGCAAGGGAAGCTATTTGGGCGAAACCCTGTCAGCATTGCGCTCTGCCAACCCGTCATCCTGAGGAGCGCGTAGCGCGTCTCGAAGGATGAACGGCCCGACTTTGGCCGATTCATCCTTCGAGGCTCGCCGAAGAGGCTCGCACCTCAGGATGACGGGACTGACACCGCTGGCAGCAACGCAGGCTGCTGCTATAGAGACGCAATGTTCCGCTCCTTCCTCACGGTCTCCTCGGGAACGCTGGCCTCGCGATTGCTCGGCTTCGTGCGCGATTCCGTGATCGCGGCGCTGCTCGGCGCGGGACCGGTGGCGGATGCCTTCCTGGCGGCATTCCAGCTTGTGAATGTTGTGCGACGGTTGTTGTCCGAGGGCGGACTGAATGCCGCTTTGGTGCCGGCCTGGCTGAAGGCGCGCGATGCCGGCGGCTTGGAGGCGGCAACCGCCTTTGCCAGCCGCGTGCTCGGCACCGTCAGCGCCGCGGTGATCGCATCCGCGCTCGTCATCGGCCTGCTGATGCCGCTGGTGATCGCGGCGATCGCGCCGGGTTTTGTCGGCCGCGACACGCTGCAATTCGCCGTCGACAATGCAAGGCTGATGCTGCCCTATCTCGCCTTCGCCGGCCCGGTCACCGTGATGATGGCGCTGCTCAGCGCCCAAGGACGTTTCGCGCTGACCGCGTTCTCGCCGCTGTTGTTCAACATCGCGCTGATATCGGTGATGGCCGTGCTGCTGGTGCGGCAGCAGGAGCCGGCGCAGGCGGCGATTGTCATGGCGGCAACGATCGGCATCGCCGGCTTCCTGCAACTGTCGATGCTGGCGCTGCGCGGCGCGAAACTCGCCTCGCCGCTCCGCGTGTCCTTCGATCCTGACATGCGCCGCTTTCTCGGCCGCGCGATCCCCGGCATGGTCGCGAGCAGCGCGCCGCAATGGCTGATGGTGGCAGGCGCGGTGATCGCATCGACCTCGCCATCGGCGGTGTCCTGGCTCTATTTCGCCAACCGCCTGCTCGAGCTGCCGCTCGGCATTGTCGGGGTCGCCATGGGCACCGTGCTGATCCCGGAGATGACGCGCGCGGTGCGCAGCGGCGAATCCAGCGCGATCGCGCATGCGGAATCGCGTGCCCTCGAGCTCGCGGTCGGGCTGGCGCTGCCGGCGACGCTCGGCCTGATGGTGCTGAGCGAGCCGATCGTGCGGATGCTGTTCGAGCACGGCGCCTTCACCGCCCAGGATAGCGCGGCAACCGCGCAAGCCTTGATCTGGCTGACGCTGGCCTTGCCGGCGCATGTGCTGGTGAAGGCGCTGTCGCCGGCATTCTTTGCGCGCGAGGACACGCTGACGCCGCTGCTCGCGACGCTGAAGGCGGTCGTGGTGACGATCGCGGCGGCCTTTCTGCTCGGCCATCTCTTCGGTGCGAGCGGAATTGCCGCAGGCATCGCGCTCGGCGCCTGGAGCAACGCACTGGCGCTGATCCGCAAGGGGGCCGCGACCTTCGGCTTCTCGATCGATGCCGATGCGCGCCGCCGGCTGCCACGCATCCTGGCCGCAGCGCTCGCGATGGGCGCCCTGCTCTGGCTCGCGGAGGGCGCGCTGCCGTCAGCCGGCAGCCACGGTTTCGTGCAAGCAGCCTCCCTGCTCGTGCTGATCGCCTCAGGTATCGCCGGTTACGGGCTGTTCTTGCAGCTTTTCGGCGTCACCGGCTGGCGCGAGGCGGTTAACGCCGTCAGGCAAAGGCGCCCCGCCTGACTTGCGCGCGCGGAGCTTAAGTGGCAAACGACGCGGCAAAACTAGCCATTTCCGGGAATCGAGACCATGGCGTTCGTTGAACGGGTTTTCTCAGGCGTCCAGCCGACGGGCAATCTGCACCTCGGCAACTACCTCGGCGCCATCGTCAACTTCGTGAAGATGCAGCAGACCCACAACTGCATCTATTGCGTCGTCGACATGCATGCGATCACGCAGGGCGTCGAGGTCTGGGGCGGCCCGGCCGAGCTCGCCCGCAACACCCGCGAGGTCACCGCGGCCTTCATCGCCGCGGGCATCGATGCCAAGAAGCACATCGTGTTCAACCAGAGCCAGATCGCCGGCCATGCCGAGCTGACCTGGATCTTCAACTGCGTCGCGCGGATCGGCTGGCTGAACCGCATGACGCAGTTCAAGGAGAAGGCCGGCAAGGACCGCGAGAACGCCTCGGTCGGCCTCTACGACTATCCGGTGCTGATGGCCGCCGACATCCTGCTCTACCGCGCGACTCATGTGCCGGTCGGCGAGGACCAGAAGCAGCATCTGGAGCTGTCCCGCGACATCGCGCAGAAGTTCAACAACGATTTCGGCGACTCAATTCGTGGTCATGGTTTCGCCGACGGCCTGTTCTTCCCGCAGCCCGAGCCGCTGATCACGGGGCCGGCGACGCGGGTGATGAGCCTGCGCGACGGCACCAAGAAGATGTCGAAGTCGGATGCGTCGGACAATTCGCGCATCAACCTCACCGACGACGCCGACACCATCGCGCAGAAGATCCGCAAGGCGAAGACCGATCCGGAGCCGCTGCCGTCGGAGGAGAAGGGTTTGGAAACCCGCCCTGAGGCCGACAACCTGGTCGGCATCTACGCGGCGCTGGCCGGCATCTCCAAGCAGGAGGTGCTGACGCAGTTCGGCGGCGGGCAGTTCTCCAGCTTCAAGAACGCGCTGGTCGAGGTTTGCGTCGCGAAACTGGCGCCGATCGCCTCCGAGATGAAGAAGCTGGTCGCCGATCCCGGCCATGTCGACGCGGTCCTCGCCGACGGCGCCAACCGCGCCCGCGGTATCGCCGACGAGACCATGCGCATCACCAAGGACATCGTCGGCTTCATCCGCCCGCGCTGACGCGCGAGGCAGGAACTGCGCGCTCCCTCTCCCAAACGGCGAGGGAGTATGGCACCATGGGTTGGTTTGATTCAGCACCGGGACATGCATGACCACCCAGCGACGAAGCTACGAGTCAGGTCACAAGCCGAAATGCCTCGTCATCGTTGACGACACCGCGGAATGGGACCGCGCGGTCTACTACGCCAGCCGGTGGGCGATCCGGGTCGGCGGCGGCGTCGTCATGCTGCGGGTGATCGAGACCGAGGACCAGAACCAGCAATGGCTCGGGGTCGCCGACATCATGCGCGCGGAGGCCGAGGAGGCCGCCAATGAGGCGCTCGACCGCGCCGCCGGCCGCGCCAACGGCATTGCCGCGATCACCCCGGAGCGGGTAATTCGAGAGGGCGACCCGATCGAACAGATCCTCGACGTGATCGACAAGGACGTCGATATCGCAGCGCTGGTGCTGGCGGCCAATCCGGGCGCCGAGGGGCCCGGGCCGATCATCACCACCATGGCCAAGACCATGGGGGCATTCCCGATCCCGGTTACCATCGTGCCGGGCGGCCTGACCGACGCCGAGATCGACGCCCTGTCCTAGGTGTTCAGTCCCGAGGTCAAGTGGATGGGATCGATCCTGAAGCGGTTTGGTTCGTCGGCCCATGCTTTGCAGATAGCTTCATAGGGTGTGAGACCACGCAGGGTCTTAAGGCGTCTGGCGAAGTTGTAAGCATCAAGGAAGGCAGCGAGGTGATCTTCCAATTGCTCGTGGGTCTCGTAGTGGTATCGCCGGACGGTTGCCTCC
>NZ_JADYVV010000101.1:0-23477 GCF_020194035.1 Bradyrhizobium sp. BRP56 | reverse complement strand
CTCGACCGTTTACGATTACGAGGCCCAAACGGCGCTCGCGATGAGTTCACTCTCGCAGCCACCGCGCAAAACCTCCGGAAGATGGCCAAGCTGATCGCGATGCCCATAGCAAGACCCGCATAGGGCCCCCCTCGATCTCTTCGCCGGCCCAGCTATTACAGCGGAATACCGCCGGCCTTTTTCAACGGAATCGGCCCTGAGCGGACATTCATCACAGCATCGCCGATGTCGGCTTTTGAGAGCGACACGGACCTCGCTATCCCCGCTCGCATTGAGTACACGCCCTGTTCTCATCACGTTTTGGCGCGGCGCCGTCACAATCAGAAACACGAATTCTCAATCCGTGCACTGAAGCGACGTGCAGGCAAACTTGCGCGATGTCTCGCTTGCGTTTGCCGCGACGCTTCGCTTACGAGGTCGCGAGCGGACCCGCTGGGCGTCCGGCGACCTGTTCATTTCAGATCATTGCCCATGGAGATTGCGATGAAGATCACTGCCTCGATCATGCTTGCCGCCGCGCTCGCTCTGTCGTCGGCACCGGCCAGCGCCACCGTCCTCGATCTCTCGACCATGACCTGCAAACAGTTCGTCGACGGTGGCGACGACACCATCAAGATGGTGCTGGTCTGGATGGACGGCTGGTACAAGGGCGACTCCGACGAGGCGATCATCGATACCGACGTGTTCACCGAGAATGCAAAGAAGTTCGGCACCTATTGCGGAAAGAATCCGACCATCAGCATCGTCAACGCGGCGGAGGCCGTGCTCGGCAAGTAAATCTTGCAGCGTGATTAGCCTGAACCCTCATGGTGAGGAGCGCGGAACGCGTGTCTCTGTACGATGCTTCGCATCGCCAGGCGAACCATGAGGCCGGGCTGGTGGCCTCGTCCTTCGAGACGCTTGCTGCGCAAGCTCCTCCAGCGACAAAGGCGAAGCCTTTGCGCGGGGATGAGGAGATACACCGTCTATGATGCGAGAGGCCTATCCCGGCAGCATCGCGAAGGCGCTCGACACCATCGCCACCGGCTTGTTGTCGGTGGCGGAGGATAGCGTGACGCGGCCGAAGCTCATGGTGCGGCCGAGCCGGACCACGCGGGCGTCGGCCAGCACGTCGGACGCCGTCACCGCGCGCATGAAATGCGTGGTCTGGTCGACCGTCGTCATCGGCCGATAGCCCTTGTTGGCCGCGAGGTTGGCGAGCACCATCGCGGTGTCGGCGAACGCCATCAGCGCCTGGCCGCAGACGATGCCGCCATTGCGGCACAAGCGCTCGGAAAACGGCATGCGCAGGATGGCGCCGGGCTGCCAGTCGGCATCGCCGCCGGCAGGCGGCGCGATGTCGAACTGCTCGATCGACAGATTGAGGTCCTGGACCCATGGCGCAAAGACGTCGCCGAGCACGCGTTTCGCGTCGTCGATCCCGAATTCCCCGGCTTGCTGCTGCATGACGTCCCGTTCCTCTGTTGATCCTATATTGCTCTAGTTGCGCGTGACATGCACGCGTGGCGTCTTGCCGTCATTCCACTTGCCGTCGATCGCCCGTTCGATCTGGGCGGCGAGCTGCAGCAACAGCCCGTCACTCGCTTGCTTTCCGATCGCCTGGATGCCGAGCGGCAGGCCGTGCTCGTTGGTCGCGAGCGGCAGCGAGATCGCGGGGATGCCGCAGAGATTGACGAGCGGCGTGAAGGCGAAGTTGCGCCAGAGATTGCCGAACCAGTCCAGCACCGACGGATTGTCGGAGATGGTGAGATACTCCGTGGTGCCGACCTTCGGCGTCGGCAGCGCCGTGATCGGCGTCAGGATGATGTCCCAGTCTTCGAAGAAGGCGCCGAAGCCGCGCGAGGTGGTGTTGAAGACGGCCTGCATGCGGGCGCGATCGGCGAAGCTGAAGTCGCGGCCGTGCTCCCATATGCGGATGTTGATCGGCTCGATCAGCTCCGCCGGCGGCCGCTCGAGGCCGCGCGCGGCGAGCATGTTGCCGATCACGACGGCGAAATTGCTGATGTAGCAAGTGGTCTGCGCCGCGAAGGCTTGCCGATAGTCGATCGCCGGCAGTGCGTAATCGACCTGATGGCCGAGGCCTTCGAGGAAACGTCCGACCCGCTCGAGCTCGGCTGTGATGTGCGGCGTCGCGCGATAGTCGCCCCATGTGTGCGACAGCGCGATTCTGAGCCGGCCGGGATCGCGCGCGATCATCGCGGCATATGGCTCGGGCGAGGTCCAGAACGGCATGAACTCGCCGGGCGCAGGTCCCCGGCAGGCATCGACGAAGCCAGCGGTGTCGCGCACCGTGCGCGACTGGCAGCCCTGGATCGAGACCAGCCCGGTGAGATCGGACAGATGCGGCGCGAGCGAGAACACGCCGCGCGAGACTTTCAGGCCGATATTGCCGTTGACCCCGGCGGGAATCCGGATCGAGCCGCCGCCGTCGGTCGCATGCGCGATCGGCACCGCACCGGCGGCAACCATCGCCGCGCTGCCTGCCGACGATCCGCAGGTGGTGTAGTCGGTGTTCCAGGGATTGCGCGTGACATAGACCGCGGGATTCTCCGCCGAGCTGCAGACCCCGAACTCCGGCGTCGTGGTGCGGCCGATCAAATTGAGGCCGGCCTTGCGCATCTTCGCGGTCAGGAAGGTATCCGCCGCGGCGCGGTTGCCGCGCATCATCAGCGAGCCCATCTCCTGCAGCCGTCCCTTCAGGGTCGGGCCGAGGTCCTTCATCAGGAAGGGCAGGCCGGCGAACGGGCCGTCGAGGTCGGCGCCGTCGCGCGCCGGACCGGCGATCACATCGTCGAACAGCTCGACGACGCCGCAGAGCGCGGGATCGACCTTGGCGACGGCGCTGGCTGCCTGCGACGCCAGCTCACGGGGCGTCAGCTCGCCGTTCCGGACGCGCTCCGCGAGCGCCGTCCCGTCGTGCTGCGTCCACTCGTCCCAGCTCATCGCCAAAGTCATTTGATCGATTCCTTTTCTGCTTTGTTGCGCAGTGTAATTTGCGCGGCCGCCCGGTCAAACCAGTGCGCGCCGGCAGCCCGTCCGACGCGCGCTTGCGCTCCGACGCGCACTGCGCTGCGTTCCGATGCGCGCTTGCGCTGCGTTGCAAGCGCCGTGCCCGGCTTGAAAATGCCCCAGTTTCGGCGCCCAGTCGCCTGCTCGCGAGTGGTGGGGGCGTACATGTTCCGCAGATTGGTGGTGCTCGGCGGCGTGATTGCGATCGGACTTACGCTCAGCGGTTGCACGCGCTGCGGTCCGATCTGGGACGACTGGATGCAGTCGCCGAAATCCTGCAAGTCAGACCATCTCTAAGGGCATGATCCGGAAAAGTGGAAACCGGTTTTCCGAAAAAGATCATGCTCAAACAAAGAGATGAGAACATGATGCGATTCCGCGAAAGCGCATCATGTTCGGGGCCGGGGCAGGCGCGCTTGGCGGCGGCTTTGTTGCGGTGATATACCGCCGACGAAAACGCAGGGAGTGTTCTTATGAGAGTTTTGAGCGCAGTTGCGGTTGCGGTGCTGCTGTCGGCGCCGGCCTATGCGCAGATGCCGAACGTCAACCTGATGCCTGAGGTCAAGACCAGGACCCAGGAGGAGAAGGAGCAGGACGCGGTCAGGGACAAGGCCTACAAGGACTCGCTCAGCAAGATTCCCGATGCCAAGGGATCGTCCGATCCCTGGGGCGTCGTGCGCAGCGATCCGCCGAAGGCGGCCGCCCATCCCGCCAAGCCGAAGACCAGGACCGGAAGCTCGGCGCAGCCGGGAAGCGCCGCGCCGCGCAGCCAGTAACGCTCATACGGGGCGACGTCATCCATCTCCCGCAGACTCGGATTCTCCCGCCGCCGCCCCTATATTGGGGTGTCGTCAGTTGGTCCGGAGTTGCGGCATGGTGTCTCGTCCGCGCGATCTCGCCAGCCGGATGGCCGAGCGGCGAAAGCCGGACGACGGCTATCTGCGCGAGACCTTCAGCCTGCCACGCGATCAGGCCCGCGTGAGGGCGCGTGACTTTCTCAAGCGCTACCCGAAGGCGGCCTATATGAGCGCCGTCGAGAGCTGGCGCGAGCTTCCCGGCGGCGACATCGAGTTCACGATGCGGCGGCTGGCCAGCGCGGATTGAAGCGTTTTCGAGCGAAGCGGGCGCCGGTTCGTGTGTTCTAATTTTAATTAGAACCGAAGCTCTGCAGGCCAGCGCGTCAGGGCACCGGGGCGTGCACGATGGACTGTGCCTCAGTCCCCATTGCTGCCGCGGGTCCGTTCCCGCCCCAGATTGTTCAGCTCGCGATCGATCCGCAGCTGCACGCGGCGGATCGCCAGAAGATCGAGCTTTGCTTCAGTCTTGCCCGTGAAGACGCGGTCGCCGATCTGGAAGCGCCATTTCCAGACGCCGGCCATCAGCTGAGTGACGCTGAACTCGATGCCCCTGTGGATCATCTGTAACGGTTCCGCGAATGAAGGGCGGTCGTCGATATTTAAACCATTAGTTGTAGTAATGATCAGCACCCGTAAAAAGATCGTATGAAAGGCCGCGCTCGTTCGAGCTGTCGTTGTGGATTCCGGAAAGGATTCGTCCGCCGGCAGCGTCGCCACGGAACGGTCGCCAGCCATGTTGCCTGCCCAGCGCCGCGCAATTCGCGTTGGTTGAGCAGGCCAATGTTACGAACACTGGCGGAACCCGAGTCTTCCCGTCGAACGCTACGGAGTTTTTCCAGGGCTCAGGAGGGGTACGAAGGTAGTATGCAGATTGTGCCAGCCGTTATCGGACGCCGTCGCGCCTGTCAGGTTAACTTGTTGATTATCAGGGGAACTTCGGGCGCAAGGCGCGTCGCACGGCCGGAACTTTGTTCTTGGCCGGAGAACTACGGAATTTTAAACGGCCCCGACAGGGGGCCGCCAACCCGTCCCGGAGGCGGGTTTTCCTCCAGCAGTCGGGGGGCTACCTGTCTGGCTGGGGGCCCCCAAATAAGGGCACTGCCGGGTCAATTGTTCCAGTAAACATTCCGCGAGAACAGATCGCGACCCGCAGGAAATTATGGGGCCAGAACATCTGAGGGTCTTCTCAGTAGTCCTACCGAGAACATCGGCTAACCCTTGGTTACAACGGGGTTAAACCCAAACCAGGCCACTCCAAAAATCAAAGCAGGCCATTGTGGATGGAAACGGGCCGGCACCGGTCTGCTCGAAAGAACATATTGCGAACGTAGAACAAACGTGGTACGAGGTTCCCATCAACAATGCATTCCGCCTGATCTCATCGCCCGTTTGTCCCGCTAGCGAATCCCCGCAATAAGGAGCACATCCCAAATGTCCGCCACTGCACTGCGTATCGTCGAAGGATCCTCCATGGACAAGTCCAAGGCCCTCTCAGCCGCGCTCTCCCAGATCGAGCGCCAGTTCGGCAAGGGCTCGGTGATGAAGCTCGGCAAGAACGACCGTTCGATGGATGTCGAGACGGTGTCGTCGGGATCACTCGGGCTCGATATCGCGCTCGGCGTCGGCGGTCTGCCGAAGGGACGCGTCGTTGAGATCTACGGGCCGGAATCCTCGGGCAAGACCACGCTGGCGCTGCACACCGTGGCGGAAGGCCAGAAGAAGGGCGGCATCTGCGCCTTCATCGACGCCGAACACGCGCTCGACCCGGTCTATGCACGCAAGCTCGGCGTCAACATCGATGAGCTCTTGATCTCGCAGCCGGACACCGGCGAACAGGCGCTGGAAATCTGCGATACGCTGGTGCGCTCCGGCGCGGTCGACGTGCTGGTGGTCGATTCGGTTGCGGCGCTGGTGCCGAAGGCCGAACTCGAGGGCGAGATGGGCGATGCGCTGCCGGGCCTGCAGGCGCGCCTGATGAGCCAGGCGCTGCGCAAGCTCACCGCCTCGATCAACAAGTCCCACACCATGGTGATCTTCATCAACCAGATCCGCATGAAGATCGGCGTGATGTACGGCTCGCCGGAGACCACCACCGGCGGCAACGCGCTGAAGTTTTATGCCTCGGTTCGTCTCGACATCCGCCGCATCGGCGCGATCAAGGAGCGCGACGAGGTCGTCGGCAACACCACCCGCGTCAAGGTGGTGAAGAACAAGCTGGCGCCGCCCTTCAAGCAAGTCGAGTTCGACATCATGTATGGCGAGGGCGTCTCCAAGATGGGCGAGATCCTCGACCTCGGCGTCAAGGCCGGCATCGTCGAGAAGTCCGGCGCCTGGTTCTCCTATGACAGCCAGCGGCTCGGCCAGGGTCGCGAGAATTCCAAGGCGTTCCTGAAGGCGAATC
Source organism: Bradyrhizobium sp. BRP56 (assembly GCF_020194035.1). Classification (NCBI taxonomy): domain Bacteria; kingdom Pseudomonadati; phylum Pseudomonadota; class Alphaproteobacteria; order Hyphomicrobiales; family Nitrobacteraceae; genus Bradyrhizobium; species Bradyrhizobium sp. BRP56. Next base: position 17,210 of record NZ_JADYVV010000101.1, on the reverse strand, counting down.
CCGACATCACCGCCAAGATCGAAGCCGCGATCCGGCAGAACTCTGGCCTGATCTCCGAGCAGATCCTCGCCGGCACGCCCGAGCGCGACGCCGAGGGCGAGGAGCCGACCGAGGAGTAAGTCTCCGGCATGATCCGGAAAAGTGCGAAGCGGTTTTCCCTCGCGACAAACGCGAAGCGTTTGCGCGGAGATCATGCTCAAATCATCACATGACTTCGCTGCAAGCGGGCGCTGAGGACGTTGAGTTGCCGACGTCTTCGGCGCCCGTTTGGTTTTGTGTGTCGTCGCGAGAGTTGGGCCGATGAAACGCCTGATCCTGACCAGTCCGCCCGGCCTCAGCCTCATCCGTTCGGGGCTTGCCGAGGTCGGTATTACATCGACCTTTCGGTTTGTCGGTGGACCGCTGCCGTCGCCAGGAGAACTCGAGGCGTATTTCGGGGCGCGGTCGGACAAGAATCCGGTCGGACACTGGTCGCACTGGTGCGCGTGGGGCCAGCGGCCTCAGGATGCCCGGCCACGTGGGAACCTCGCACTGAACGAATTTTGCGAGCCTTACGAGGTGATCGAGCTTTGGTTCGATCCGGATCCAAATGATCAACTGCAGCTCATCTGGTTGCTCGATCATTTCCAAGCTTACCCGGCGCTGGCGGCCAAGTTGAAGTTGCGGCTTGTCGCATTCGATCTGCTGACGATGCACGAGACGTGGCGTAGCTGGGACCAGGTACCGCTTGCCAACATCCGATCCGCGGACCTTGAGACCGCAAGCGTATGTTGGCAGGCGTATCGAGCGGCAACGCCGGCGGCCTGTTTCGATGCGGTTCATCGCGACCTGAGCGCGTTTCCCTTGCTGAGGCCGGCGCTGCTTGATCTGCTTCGTGAGCTGCCATGGAGCCGATCCGGACTGGGCGCGACCGAGATGCGGTTGCTTGAACTGGTCGCCGCCGGGTTCATGGGGACGAACGCGCTGTTCTACCTCCGCGGCTTTCGCCAGCGTGGCGTCTTTAACGACATGGAAATCGGCAGGCTGCTCGAAGGCCTTGCGCATGGTCCGCGACCGGCGATTGCCGGGCTCGACGATGGCTTGCGCTCCATCGACCCGGATAATGCGCGACGTCGCCTGGAGGCCTTCCAGCGAAGCCGCTTGTCGGTGACGGAGTTTGGCAAGGCGGTGCTTGCCCACAAGGCGGACTTCACCGACCACAATCCGGTCAATCGCTGGTGGGGCGGCACGCACCTCACCAACGACAACCTTTGGCGATGGAATCCGGCGTTGACCGGCCATGACACGCAGCGGGAGCCGCGCGCATCGTGACGAGTCTGATCCTGGCGACAAGCGATCTCGCGAGCTATCGCCTGAGGCAGGCGGGAAGGGCGGATATCGTCGTCGGCTTGAGGCCGCGCTTCGTTTGGGGGCAAATGCCCTCGTCGGCTGACCTCACGACCCTGCTGCAACCGCGTTCTGCAAAGCATGTCGATTTCGACACGCACTGGCTCGACTTCGCCAGTTCAAGATGGACCGGCTCGATCGGTCGGGACGTTGGGCTTGTCGAGTTGTGTGAGCGTTGCGACAGCGTCGAGCTATGGGCTGATCCTCAGCCGAATGACCAACTGGTGCTGGCCTGGTTGCTCGACGTGCTCCGCCCGCACCGCCACATCGTAGCGAAGCTCAGTCTGGTCCAGACCGATGTCGAGATCGGCGGGTACCGAAGCGAGAGCTCGGCGCAATGGCGATCGCCTGCACTTGCGGTGACCGATGATCGGCTGGAATTGGCCGGTCGTGCCTGGAATGCCTATCGCGCTCCGACGCCCGAGCCCTGTTTCGACCTTCTCATGCAGGATCTGTCGGCCATCCCGCAACTCCGCGCGGCGCTGATTGCGTTGCTCGAGGAGCTACCCGGGCAAGACACCGGCCTCGGCGCGTCCGAACTGCGGATGCTGGATCTCGTCGCCGACGGCGAGACAAGCCCACAGGTCCTTTCAAGCGAGCTGAACCGGGAACGCGGCGTGTTCGATTTTCAGGAAGCGGAGCTGATCCTGGACCGGCTCGCCTATTGTCCATCACCGGTCCTGAGCGGATTTCCCTCCGAGATCGAGGCGGCCGACGATTTGAAGGCCCGACGAGAACGACTCTTGCACAGTCGGCTGTCGCTCACCGATTTCGGCCAGGAAGTGTCGGATCGCGAGCTCGACTTCAGCCAGTACAACACGATCCATCGCTGGTGGGGCGGCACCGAATTGACCAATGAGCGGCTGTGGCGCTGGGACGCCGAGAGCCGAGCCTTGGTCGCTCCGTAGGTTTTGATCGACACCGTGCCGCCGGCAGGGCCGCGTTACGCCAGCGCCTTTTCGCGGCTCGCGATCAGTGCCCGCAAATCCTCGGTCACGGCGACCGACTGATGCGTCTTCTGGTCGGTCGCGACCCAGATGATCTCGCCGGTGGCGCGCAGGTCATCGGAGCCCTTGGCGAAGATCGCGAGCGCAAGATTGATCGAGGAGCGGCCGATCTTGGCGACCCGCACGCAGACCTCGATGTCCTCGTCGAACCGGATCGGCGCCTTGTACTCGACGACCGATTTCACAGTGTGGAAGTCGATGCCGGTCCGCGCCACCTCGCCGAGATAGTCGTAGCCGAGCGCGCGGAAATATTCGGTGATGGCGGTGTCGAAATAGGTCAGGTAGTGGGCGTTGAACACCACGGCCTGCGCGTCGACCTCCGAATAGCGGACGCGGAACGGGAAATGGAACCAGAATTCCTCGCGCATGTTTCCTCCTGCCGCGGGCGGCCCTCGCTATCGTTCGTTCCGCGGTTAGCAGGGACGTTACGATCGCTGGACCGTAGGATGGGTAGAGCGCAGCGAAACCCATCGTTCACGGAGCGTGATCAGCAGTGATGGGTTTCGCTGCGCTCTACCCATCCTACAACAATGGCTACGAGAAGGGCGCTTACTCCGCCGCCTGCGCGTAGTCCTCGACCGGCGGGCACGAGCACACCAGATTGCGGTCGCCATAGACGTTGTCGACGCGGCCGACCGGGCTCCAGTATTTGTCCGAGCGCGACACGCCGGCCGGGAAGCAGCCCTCGGCGCGGGTGTAGGCCCGGTTCCAGACATCGTCGGCGATGTCGTGCACGGTATGCGGCGCGTGGCGCAGCGGCGAGGCCTCGACCTTCCAGCGGCCCTTCTCGATCTCCGCGATCTCGTCCCGGATCGCGATCATGGCGTCGCAGAACCGGTCGATCTCGAACTTCGATTCCGATTCCGTCGGTTCGATCATCAGCGTGCCCGCCACCGGGAAGCTCATGGTCGGCGCGTGGAATCCGTAGTCGATCAGGCGTTTGGCGATGTCGTCCACGGTGACGCCGCTGGTCGTCTTCAGCGGCCGCGGATCGACGATGCACTCATGCGCAACGCGGCCGCGCTCGTTGCGGTACAGCACCGGGAAGTGCGGCTGCAGCCGTGCGGCGATGTAGTTGGCATTGAGGATCGCGATCTCGGTCGCCCGCGTCAGGCCTTCGCCCCCCATCATCAGGATGTAGATGTAGGAGATGGTCAGGATCGACGCCGAGCCGAACGGCGCGGCCGACACCGGGCCGATCGCATGCGCCGTCGCTCCGTCGGTTGCGGGATGGCCCGGCAGATAAGGCGCAAGATGCGCCTTCACGCCGATCGGGCCCATGCCGGGGCCGCCGCCGCCATGCGGGATGCAGAAGGTCTTGTGCAAATTGAGATGGCTGACATCGGCGCCGTAATCGCCGGGCCGCGAGAGGCCGACCTGCGCGTTCATGTTGGCGCCGTCGAGATAGACCTGGCCGCCATGCGCGTGCACGATGTCGCAGATCTCGCGGATATGCTCCTCGAACACGCCGTGGGTCGACGGATAGGTGATCATGACCGCGGCAAGGTTGGCGGAGTGCTTCTCGGCCTTGGCGCGGAGATCGTTGACGTCGACGTCGCCGCGCGCATCGCACGCCACAACCACGACCTCCATGCCGACCATCGCGGCCGAGGCCGGATTGGTGCCGTGCGCGGAGGAGGGGATCAGGCACACCTTGCGGTGCGGCTCGCCGCGCGCGAGATGGTAGCCTCGGATCGCCAGCAATCCGGCATATTCGCCCTGCGCGCCGGAGTTCGGCTGCAGCGAGACCGCGTCATAGCCGGTGATGTCGCACAGCCACTGCTCCAGCCGCTTGAACAGCGCGTGATAGCCCTTGGCCTGATCCGCAGGCGCGAACGGATGCAGATTGCCGAACGCCGGCCAGGTCAGCGGGATCATCTCGGTGGTGGCGTTGAGCTTCATCGTGCAGGAGCCGAGCGGGATCATCGCGCGGTCGAGCGCGAGGTCACGATCGCTGAGCTTGCGCATGTAGCGCAGCAGCTCGGTCTCGGAACGATGCGTGTTGAACACCGGATGGCTGAGGAAGGCGCTGGTGCGCCGCAGCTCCTTCGGCAGCGCCTCGTGCGCGCCGGCCTCGATCTCGGCATAGCTGAGCTTGCCGCCGAACACGCGCCACACCGCCTCGACCGTCTCCGGCGTCGAGGTCTCGTCGAGCGCGATGCCGAGCGTGGTCGCGCCGATGCGCAGATTGATCCGCTCCGCCTGCGCGCGGCTGACGAGCTCGATCCGCCTGCTACCTGCCTCGACGGTCACGGTATCGAAGAACGCTTCGCTGGTCGGCGCAAAGCCGAGCTTGCGCAGGCCGGCCGCGAGCACGGTGGCGCGGCGATGCACGCTGCGTGCGATATGGGTCAGGCCCTCGGGACCGTGATAGACCGCATACATCGAGGCGATCACGGCGAGCAGCACCTGCGCGGTGCAGATGTTCGAGGTCGCCTTCTCGCGGCGGATATGCTGCTCGCGGGTCTGCAGCGCGAGGCGATAGGCGGGCTGCCCACGCGAATCCACCGAAAGGCCGACGATGCGGCCGGGCAGCGAGCGCTTCAGCGTGTCGCGCACCGCCATATAGGCGGCGTGCGGTCCGCCGTACCCCATCGGCACGCCGAACCGCTGCGCCGAACCGATCGCGATGTCGGCGCCGAGCTCCCCGGGCGAGGCGAGCAGCGTCAGCGACAGCAGGTCCGCCGCGACGATCGCAAGCGCGCCCTTGGCGCGCAGCGACGCGATGGCAGGCTTGAGGTCGCGAACCGCGCCCGATGTGCCCGGATATTGCAGCAGCGCGCCGAGTACGTCGGCGTTGTCGAGCTCGGTCAGGGGATCGCCGACCACCAGCGCCCAGCCCAGCGGCGCGGCGCGCGTGCGCATTACCGCCAGCGTCTGCGGATGCACCTCCTTGTCGACGAAGAACACCTTCGCCTTGACCTGCGAGTGGCGCTCGGCGAGCGCCATCGCTTCCGCCGCTGCCGTCGCCTCGTCAAGCAGCGAGGCGTTGGCGACGTCGAGCCCGGTCAGATCGCAGATCATGGTCTGGAAGTTGAACAGCGCCTCGAGCCGGCCCTGGCTGATCTCCGGCTGGTACGGCGTATAGGCGGTGTACCAGGCCGGGTTCTCCAGAATGTTGCGCTGGATCACGGCGGGCAGGATGGTGCCGGAATAGCCCTGGCCGATCAGCGAGGTGAACACCTGGTTCTGCGCGGCGAGCTCGCCCATATGCGCGAGCGCCTCGGTCTCGCTCAGCGCCCGGCCGAGATCGAGCGGCGCCTTCTGCCGGATCGACGCCGGCAGCGTCTCGTTCATCAGCGCCTGCAGGCTCGCGGCGCCGACCGTCTCCAGCATCGCGTTGACGTCGCGCGGCGACGGTCCGATGTGGCGGCGGACGAAATCGGTGGCGGCTTCATTGATCGGCTTGAAGGGCGCGTTCATGGGCTGATCCTCGGGTGATCCTTTAGGCGGTGTGCGCGGCGTAGGCGGCCTCGTCCATCAGGCCGCCGAGCTCGCCCTTGTCGGCAATCTTCAGCTTGAAGAACCAGGCCTTGCCGCCGGCGTCGGAATTGACCAGCGCCGGCTCGGCGGCGAGCGCGTCGTTGACCTCGACCACCTCGCCTGAGATCGGCGCGTAAACGTCGGAGGCGGCCTTGACGGATTCCACGACAGCGGCGGCCTCGGCCTTCTTCAGGCTGCGGCCGATCTTGGGCAGTTCGACGAACACGACGTCGCCGAGTTGCGACTGCGCATAGTCGGTGATGCCGATCGTGGCGACGTCGCCCTCGATGCGGAGCCATTCGTGGTCGGACGTGTACAGCGTCGTCATGGGGATCGATCCTTTGGCGTTCAGCGTTTGTAGGTATTGGGGACGAAGGGCGTAGCGGCGACCTTGAGCGGCAGCCGCTGGCCGCGCACTTCGGCGAAAACGGTGGTGCCGACGGCGGAAAGGGCCGTGGGCAGGTAGCCCATCGCAACCGGCGCATTGAGGCTCGGGCCGAAGCCGCCCGAGGTCACCTTGCCGATCTGCTCGGTCGAGCCGGCATCGGCGAACAGCGCGGCGCCTTCGCGCACCGGTGCGCGGCCGTCGGGCTTCAGGCCGACCCGTCGGCGCGCGGCGCCATCTGCGAATTGAGCGAGAATTTTGTCGGCGCCGGGGAAGCCGCCGGCGCGGGCGCCGTCGCTGCGGCGAACCTTCTGCACCGACCATTCCAGCGCGCCTTCGACCGGCGTCGTCGTGGTGTCGATGTCGTGGCCATAGAGGCACAGCCCGGCTTCGAGCCGCAGGCTGTCGCGCGCGCCGAGCCCGATCGGCAACACGTCGGGATTGTCGAGCAGCGCGGTGACCAGGGCTTCCACCTTGTCCGCGGGCACGGAAATCTCAAAGCCGTCCTCGCCGGTATAGCCGGAGCGCGAGACGAAGCAGTCGACGTCGCTGACGCGGCGCGGACCGGCGTCCATGAATTTCATCGAACCGACATCTGCACAAAGTTTCGCCAGCGCCGATTCGGCTTTCGGGCCCTGCAGCGCGACCAGCGCGCGGTCGGCCAGCGACACGATCTCGCAGGCGTCGGAGAGATTCGCACGCAGATGCGCCTCGTCCTCGGCCTTGCAGGCGGCGTTGACCACCAGGAACAGGTGATCGCCAAAATTCGCCACCATCAGGTCGTCGAGCAGGCCACCGTCATTGTTGGTGAATTGCGCGTAGCGCTGCCGTCCCGGCGCGATGCCGACGATGTCCTGCGGCACCAGTTTTTCCAGCGCGAGCGCGGCATCCGCGACCTTGCCGGATTTGGCCCTCAGCGCGAGCTGGCCCATGTGCGACACATCGAACAGGCCGGCTTCCTTGCGGGTGTGCAGGTGCTCCTTCAGCACGCCGGCCGCGTATTGCACCGGCATGTCGTAGCCGGCGAACGGCACCATCTTGGCGCCGCGCGCCAGGTGCAGCGCGTGCAGCGGGGTCTGTTTCAGCGGGGAGGTTTCGCGCGCAAGCATCACAGGGCCCTCGCGGTTCCCGCCGGGGACCTATTTCCCCTTGAGAAACCTGCAGAAAGCCCCATCTGTCGCTGTGCCTGAGAGTATTATCCCGTCGGCGGACGCATCGGGGCGAACCCCAGCGTCTCTTTCCAGATGTCAGACGTCACGCGGTCCTTTTGCCTGAGAGTTTCCGGGGCGGTTGCTCCTTCGGCGCCGGCGGTAAGGCCGGTCTCTCCCGACGTGACTAGGTATAGGTAGGTAGAAAACACGGCGCCACCAAGACTGTCAACGCAGCTGCAGCAACTATCCAATGGGCTTTGTGCTGCCGCGGCAAGCCCATGATCCGCCTGCACAGTTTCTGGACACCGCAGCTGGCAATGTCTAAAAGCGTTCGGCCGGAAAATGACGCCTTTTTGCGGCTGGCCGGCCCCTTTTTCCGATTGGATGAACATGAGCAGCGTCAACGACATCAGGTCGACATTTCTGAACTACTTCAAGGCGAACGGGCACGAGATCGTGGCCTCGTCGCCGCTGGTGCCGCGCAACGACCCGACCTTGATGTTCAACAATGCCGGCATGGTGCAGTTCAAGAACGTCTTCACCGGGATCGAGAAGCGTCCCTATCAGCGTGCCACCACGGCGCAGAAATGCGTGCGCGCCGGCGGCAAGCACAACGACCTCGACAATGTCGGCTACACCGCGCGCCATCTCACCTTCTTCGAGATGCTCGGCAACTTCTCGTTCGGCGATTACTTCAAGGAGCGCGCGATCGAGCTCGCCTGGAATCTGATCACCAAGGATTTCGGGCTGAAGAAGGACAAGCTGCTGGTCACCGTCTACCACACCGACGACGAGGCGGCCGGCTACTGGAAAAAGATCGCGGGCTTCTCGGACGACCGCATCATCCGCATCCCGACCTCGGACAATTTCTGGGCGATGGGCGATACCGGCCCGTGCGGGCCGTGCTCCGAAATCTTTATCGATCGCGGCGAGCACATCTGGGGCGGTCCGCCGGGCACGCCTGAGGAGGACGGCGACCGCTTCCTGGAGTTCTGGAACCTGGTGTTCATGCAGTACGAGCAGGTGACGAAGGAGGAGCGCGTGGCGCTGCCGCGTCCCTCGATCGATACCGGCATGGGCCTGGAGCGCATGGCGTCGATCTTGCAGGGCGTCGAAAGCGTGTTCGAGAGCGACCTGTTCCGCAACCTGATCGATGCGGCATCGTCGGCGCTCGGCCATGGGCCGAACGCGCAGAACGTGGCGTCGTACCGGGTGATCGCGGACCATCTGCGTTCGTCGGCTTTCCTGATCGCCGACGGCGTGCTGCCGTCGAACGAGGGCCGCGGCTATGTGCTGCGCCGGATCATGCGCCGCGCGATGCGCCATGCGCAGCTTCTGGGCGCGAGCGAGCCGCTGATGCATCGGCTGGTCTGGGCGCTGGTCCGCGAGATGGGCCAGGCTTATCCGGACTTGGTGCGCGCCGAGAAGCTGATCGAGGAGACGCTGCGGCTGGAAGAGACGCGGTTCCGCAAGACCCTGGTGCGCGGATTGTCGCTGCTCGACGAGAAGAGCGCCGGCCTCAAGAAGGGCGACATGTTCGATGGCGACACCGCCTTCACCCTGTACGACACCTTTGGTTTCCCGCTGGACCTGACCCAGGACGCGTTGAAGTCGCGCGGCATCAGCGTCGACCAGGCGGCGTTCACCGACGCGATGGAGCGCCAGCGCATCAAGGCGCGTGCGTCCTGGGCAGGTTCGGGCGAGGCGGCGAGCGAGGCGATCTGGTTCCCGCTGCGCGAGAAGCTCGGCGCGACCGAATTCCTCGGCTACGAGACCGAGAGCGCGGAAGGCGCGGTGACGGCGCTGATCAAGGACGGCGCCGAGGTCGAGAGCCTGAAGGCCGGCGAGAGCGGCGCGATCGTGCTGAACCAGACCCCGTTCTACGGCGAGTCCGGCGGCCAGGTCGGCGACACTGGCGTGCTGACCGGGGAGGGCGTCAAGTTCCGCGTCACCGACACGCAGAAGAAGGCCGGCGATCTGTTGGTGCATCTCGGCACGGTGGAGCAGGGCACGCTCGGCGTCGGCACCGCATTACAGCTCGAGGTCGACCACACCAGGCGCTCGTCGATCCGCGCCAACCATTCGGCGACGCATCTGTTGCACGAGGCGCTCCGCCAGGTGCTTGGCGATCACATCGCGCAGCGCGGCTCGCTGGTGACGCCGGACCGGCTGCGCTTCGACTTCGTGCATCCGAAGCAGATCACGCCGGAAGAGCTCGCCCGGATCGAGGACATCGCCAACGATGTCGTGCTGGAGAATGACGAGGTCACGACCCGGGTCATGGGCGTCGACGATGCCCGCGAGGCCGGCGCCCGCGCGCTGTTCGGCGAGAAGTACGGCGACGAGGTTCGCGTCGTGTCGATGGGCAAGGGCGCCCGCGATCACGGCCAGAACGCGCTTGGCTGGTCGGTCGAGCTCTGCGGCGGCACCCATGTCCGCCGCACCGGTGACATCGGCATGATCTCGGTGACCAGCGAGGGCGCGGTGGCGTCCGGCGTGCGCCGCATCGAGGCGCTGACCGGGCATCACGCGCGCAAGCACGCCAACGACACTATCGCGCTGGCCAAGACCGCGGCGCTGGAGCTGCGCACCACGATCGAGGACGTGCCGGCGCGCATCACAGCGCTGATGGAAGAGCGCAAGAAGCTCGAGCGCGATCTCTCCGACGCCCGCAAGAAGCTCGCGATGGGCGGCGGCGGTGCGTCGAACGGCGCCGCCTCAGCCGTTCGCGAGGTCGGCAATGTCAAGCTGCTGGCGCGCGCGGTCGAGGGCGTCGAGACCAAGGATCTCAAGAGTCTCGTTGACGACGGCAAGAAGCAAATCGGCTCGGGCGTGGTCGCGATCGTCGGCGTCACCGAGGACGGCAAGGCCGGCATCGTGGTCGGCGTCACCGCCGATCTGACCGCGCGGTTCAACGCGGTCGAGCTCGTGCGCAAGGGCTCCGAGGTGCTCGGCGGCAAGGGCGGCGGCGGCCGGCCCGACATGGCGCAGGCCGGCGGGCCCGACGGCGCCAAGGCCGACGCCGCGCTGTCGGCGATCGAACAGGCCATGACTCAACAGGCATCGGCCGGCGCCTGACGGAGAGGCTGATCGTGGCGACGGCTCCGCTCAAGCCCACGATCGGCGATCCCGGGCTGCGCGACCGTCTCTACGAGCTGCTCGAACGTGATGATCTGCCGCATTCGGGCGGCTTGCGGTTTGCCCGGGTCATCGTCGCCATCATCGCCGTCGACGTGCTGGCGGCGATCCTGGCCTCCGTGCCCGAGATCGACGCGCAGTTCGGCTGGCTGCTGACGACCATCGAGATCGCGGCGGTCATTGCCTTCGCGCTGGAATATGCCGCGCGGCTCTGGAGCGTGGTCGGCCACTCGCTGCGCGACGTGACGCCGGCGCGGGCGCGGCTGGAATACGCCTTCTCGGCGCTCGGCGTGATCGACCTGCTGGCCTTCCTGCCATCGGCCGTCGCGCTTGCGATCGGCGACAAGACCGCGCTGGTGCTGTTCGGCATGCTGCCGTTCCTCAAGCTGGTGCGCTACTCGACCGCGATGCGCTCGCTGCTGGCGGCGCTGCATGCCGAGCGGCGCACGCTGTTCGGCTGCGTGGTGATCCTGACCGGCGCGGTGCTGCTGTTTGCCTCGCTGCTCTATGCCATCGAGCACAAAGTGCAGCCGGACAAGTTCGGCACCATGCCGCAGGCGATGTGGTGGGCGATCGTGACGCTCGGCACCGTCGGTTACGGCGATGTCGTCCCGATTACGCCGCTCGGCCGGACCGTCACGGTGGTCGCGATCGTCGTCGGCTTCGCGATGATCGCGCTGCCGGTCGCGATCATCTCGACCGCGTTCGCCGACGAGGTCCGGCGCCGCGACTTCGTCGTGACCTGGGGCATGCTGGCGCGGGTGCCGCTGTTCTCACATCTCAACGCCGCCGATATCTCCGACATCATGCGATTGCTGCGGTCGCAGACCATCGAGGCCGGCGAGGTGCTGGTGCGGCGCGGCGATGCGGCGTCATCGATGTATTTCATCACCGCCGGTGAGGTCGAGATCGACCTGCCGAGCCAGCTTGTGCGGCTTTCCGACGGCGCGTTCTTCGGCGAGATCGCGCTGCTGCGGCGGACCAGCCGCTCCGGCACGGTGACGGCGACGCGCAAGACCAAGCTCCTGGTGCTCGATGCGCAGGACTTCCATGCCCTGATCGAGCGCATGCCGGCGCTCGCCGCGCATGTCCGGGAGACCGCCGAGGCGCGGCTTGCCGACCCGATCGCGGCCGGCGGCGACCTTGCCGCCGCAGAGATCGCCCAGGCGCCGCGCGAAACCGACGGCGGCATCCGCGACTAGAACCTCATTCCGATTGAATCGGAACGAGGCCTCGATTCTTCGTTTGGCGCGTTTTCTTCACGCGAACCGGTAACCACTTCGCTCGAAAACGCTTAGTCCCGTCGCAGGAACACGTAATCCGCCGAATACGCCGCGCTCTTCAGCGCGCCGGCCTTGTCGCAGGCGCCGCTGAACTCGCCGCCCGAGGTGTTGATCCGCTGCACGGTTGCGACGCCGGAGAGCAGGCCGTTGCCGCGATGGGCGATCACCTCGAGCTTCAGCCAGGGAATATCGGCGGCGGTGGCGCCGGGTGCGCTGCCGGCGGCGCGGGCGGTCACGACGCTGCCGTCGACGTGCTCCCAGTTCGGACCCGCATAATGCCGGCCGACCGTGCGGCCGTCGGCGATCAGGGTCGCGACCGGTTCGCGGAACGACCAGGCGAGCTTGCCGTCGCTGACCGGCTTGCACTCATAGACCTGCACGCCCTCGGCATGGACGGTAAGGATCTTGGACTCGCCAGGCGCCGCGACGGCGTCGGGCAGGGGATCGGCAGCGAATGCCGCCGACGTGGTGAGCGAGAACGATGCGAGCACGACGGCTCTGACAAGGGCCACGGTCATGCTCGCACCTGTCTTCCCAGGATGACGGCCTCAGGCCGCGATCGCCTTCACGAGGTTGTCGGATACCTTGTCGAGGAATCCGGTGGTCGAGAGCCAGCGCTGGTCGGCGCCGACCAGGAGCGCGAGGTCCTTGGTCATGTAGCCCTCTTCGACGGTCGCGACGCAGACCTTCTCCAGGGTGGTGGCGAACTTCGCCAGCGCCTCGTTGTTGTCGAGCTTGGCGCGATGGGCGAGGCCACGGGTCCAGGCGAAGATCGACGCGATCGAGTTGGTCGAGGTCTCCTTGCCCTTCTGGTGCTCGCGGTAGTGGCGGGTCACGGTGCCGTGGGCGGCTTCGGCTTCCACGGTCTTGCCGTCCGGGGTGAGCAGCACCGAGGTCATCAGGCCGAGCGAGCCGTAGCCCTGGGCCACGGTGTCGGACTGCACGTCGCCGTCATAGTTCTTGCAGGCCCAGACATAGCCGCCGGACCATTTCAGCGCCGAGGCCACCATGTCGTCGATCAGGCGGTGCTCGTAGGTCAGGCCCTTGGCGTCGAATTCCTTCTTGAACTCGCGGTCGAAGACGTCCTGGAAGATGTCTTTGAACCGACCGTCATAGACCTTCAGAATCGTGTTCTTGGTCGACAGATAGACCGGGTAATTGCGCATCAGGCCGTAATTGAACGAGGCGCGGGCGAAATCGGTGATGGAATCGTCGAGATTGTACATCTCCATCGCGACGCCGGCGCCGGGCGCCTTGAACACTTCCTTCTCGATCACGGTGCCGTCCTCGCCGACGAACTTCAGCGACAGCGTGCCCTTGCCAGGGAACTTGATGTCGGTGGCGCGGTACTGGTCGCCATAGGCATGGCGGCCGATGATGATCGGCTTGGTCCAGCCGGGAACCAGGCGCGGCACGTTCTTGCAGATGATCGGCTCGCGGAAGATGCAGCCGCCGAGGATGTTGCGGATGGTGCCGTTCGGCGACTTCCACATCTGCTTCAGGCCGAACTCCTTCACCCGGGCCTCGTCGGGGGTGATGGTGGCGCATTTGACGCCGACGCCGACCTTCTTGATGGCTTCGGCGGCGTCGATGGTCACCTGGTCGTTGGTCTCATCGCGGTATTCCATGCCCAGATCGAAATAGAGCAGTTCGACATCCAGGAACGGGTTGATCAGCTTGTCCTTGATGTACTGCCAGATGATCCGGGTCATCTCGTCGCCATCGAGCTCGACGACGGGGTTGGATACCTTGATTTTTGCCATGATGGGGAGGCCCTCTTGGGAACGGCGCGCTTTTGACGGCGGGGATGGAAAAGATGCCTGCGCTATAGCACCGCCCGGGGGCGGGCGGAAGCGGAGGGGTTATGCACTTTCAGCCCATCTTTTCACCTAAAATGGGACCTGAGTGGCCGTCCCCGCGACGATGTACCAGGTGACGAACAGGCCCGCGATCAGGGCCCCCGGCAGGCTCGATCCGGTCCGCCGCCAGGTGAAGGTCGCGATCACGGCGACGATCGCGAGCAGCGGCACGAACTGGATCGCGACGATGGTCGAGAGCGGCACGAAACCGGGGTCCGGGACCGGGTTGAACAGCTTCCCCGTCAGCCACAACGTGCCGTATTGCAGCACCAGTAACACGATGAAACCGAACGTCAGCGCCAGGATGTTGGTCAGGTACAGCGCCCCGCGCGGCGCATCCATGGTCGAGAAATTCCGGTGCAGCACGTGCAGCGCCACGACGAAAAACGCCGTGAACGGAATCAGATAGATCAGGAAGATGAGGAATTGCTTCGCGCTCATCAACTTGAGTGCGACGATCCAGAAGCGGAAGTCGATCTTGAAGGCGAGGTCGGCAAGCCACAGCGTGGCATAGCCGACCGCGACCGAAGCCAGCGCGATCACGACGGATTGACCGACGAGGCCGGTCCGGCTGGCGCGCCTCGGGGCGAACCGCATCAGGGCGAGCGTGATCAGGCCGTTGATGATGGCCCAGACCAGGATCTGGTTGGTGATGCCCTGCGGGAGGAACGCGCTCGGGGTGACGAAGGTGCCGCCCAGTGCAAAGGCCGGGTAATAGGTCAGCGCCGGGATGAAGGCGGACAGGATGAACGCCGTGGTCCAGCGCCGGCCGCTCGCGGCCTGATGCGCCGGCATGGTGCCGTCGGCAACCGCCGGCAGCCGCAGGCGGGAGAACATCGGTGCCTCCAGCAAGCCGTCGAACGTGCCGATCACCAGGACGATAAAGCCGATCAGCGCGACCAGCGTGCCGATCTCCTTGCGGAACCAGATCTGGTCGTCGACCGGACGCGGCGTGCCGCCCTTCAGCGTCTTGGCGAACCAGTCGAGGCTGTAGCCGATCGCCTCATGCGAGATGTGCTCGGCCGGATGGGTCATCGCCGGCGTGTACAGCACCCGCGCGGTGCCGTTGGCCGGATCGCCATAGACCTTGCCCGGCTCAACCGCGCCTTGGGTGCCGAACAGCGCCCAGAGCTTCGGGCTCTTGGTGACATCGCGCGCGAGCGGGACGCTCCACATCAGGTCGGGGAATTCCTCGTACTGCGCGAACACCAGCGCGGTGTTGCGCGGCCAGTTCGCGGTGCCCTCGGCGGCGAACGGCTTGCCGGTGGACGAGCCTTCCAGCACCATCGACTTGTAGTCGTTGGGCATCGCGGCCGCAGCCGCCAGCACGGTCCAGCCGCCCATCGAATGGCCCTCGAGCCCGATATTCTCCTTGTCGACGAATTCGAGGCTGCGGAGATAGGCAAGGCCGTCAGGTCCGCCAAAACCGTTGGCGAAGGAGGGCGGGTCGCTGTAGCCGTGGCCGGTCTGGTCGAGCGCCAGCACGACATAGCCGCGGCGGGCGAACTCGATCGCGAAGCCGTCCTGGGTCTCGCGCGAATTGATATAGCCGTGGACCGCGAGGATGCCGGGCGCCGGGATCTGCGGCGTGGCATTCGGCGGGATGTAGAGCAGGGCGCTCATGGTATTGCCCTTGGCACCCTTGAAGCGCACATCCTCGATCCGGATGCCGCCGGCGGTCTGCGTGAAGTGGGCGAGCAGGCCCCCCGCCACGATCAAGATCAGGCCCAAAATCGCCAGCGTCCATCTGCCCCGCATCCGTCCCCCCAAGGTGCCTCGCCGTTGAAACCGGCATCTCAAGCGTGCCTTTACAGCTTCGCTTTGGTTGTGGTTGATAGCCTATCCGAAGGCCAAGTGCGCGCAAGCGGCAGCCTTCGCTTCGTGCGATTGGGATTCCGATTGAGGATTCGCAAACGCGGCTAACCCTGTTATCTCCTTGGAGAAAATGGTCCCGCGCAAAACCGGTGCAAAGCTGGTCGATGCGGTCTTGGGCCCCTGCATGAGATTCTGAATCAGCCCTCTCGGAAGCTGATTCAAAATCTTCAGACGTTGAATCAGAAAGTGAAGTAAGATGTCCGGCACCGACAAGACCAAGGCAGGGCACGACCTTGCCGGTCCCGTCGTCATCCTGGTCGAGCCGCAGCTTGGCGAGAACATCGGCATGGCCGCGCGCGCGATGGGCAATTTCGCGCTGTCGAGGATGCGCATCGTCAACCCGCGCGACGGCTGGCCGAACATTGCCGCCCAGCGCGCGGCTGCCGGTGCCGACCACATCATCGGTTCCGTCGAGCTGTTCGACACCGTCGAGCAGGCGATCGCCGATCTCACGCTGGTGTTTGCGACCACCGCCCGGGCCCACGACCAGGCCAAGCCGGTGGTCGGGCCGGAAGGCGCGGCGGGTGAGATCGTCGGTCATGTCGCGTCGGGCGGCGGCGCCGGCATCCTGTTCGGGCGCGAGCGCGCCGGCCTGACCAATGAGGAGGTCGCGCTCGCCAACCGCATCATCACCTTCCCGGTGAACCCGGGCTTCGCCTCGCTCAATCTGGCGCAGGCGGTGCTGTTGATGGGCTACGAGTGGTTCAAGCTGTCAACCGCGGGCGCGCTGCCGTTCGCGATGCCCGAGCGGTCCGAGCCGGCCTCCCAGCACCAGATGCAGGCGTTCTTCGACAACCTCGTCGCCGAGCTCGACAAGGTCGAGTTCCTGCGGCCGGCGGAGAAGCGCGACACCATGCTGGTGAACCTGCGCAACATCTTCACCCGGATGGATCCGACCAAGCAGGACATGCACACGCTGCACGGCGTGGTGATGGCGATCGCCGAGGGCCGCAAGGGCCCGGCCAAGGGCGGGGTGCTCGACGGCGCCCAGGCGACGCGCTTGCGGGCGCTGCTCGCCGAGCAGGGGCAGAGCGGCGCGACCGCCGACAGCAGCAGCACGGTGCGCGGGCTCGCCCGGCTGCTCCGCCGCAACCCGACCGACGCCGAACGGATCCTGTGGCAGGCGCTGACGCGGGACCGCCGCTTCGCCGGCCAGTTCAAGCGCCAGACCCCGGTCGGCCGCCACATCCCCGACTTCGTCTCCTTCGTGCACCGGCTCGCGATCGAGCTGGTCAACCCGAACGAGAGCGAGGCCATCGGAGCCGACCGCGCCAAGCGCAGAGCCTGGCTCGAGGCGCGCGACTACCGGGTGGTCGACATGCAGGTGGCCGATGTCGAGCGCGACCTCGACGGCGAGCTCGCGCGGCTGGAGGCGGGGCTGCGGCAGGAGCGGTAGCTTACGCAATTGCTCTGTCCGCGGAGCAAGAACGGGATTCGAGTAAGCGACTCTTTCCACACGTCGTCCTGGCGAAGGCCAGGACCCATATGTGGACGGCCCCCGTGGCACAAGAGCTGTTTGGTGAGATCGGATCGCTTGCATCCATATGTCCGGCCTGTTGGGTGCGATCGAATGGATCGCTGGCCAAGATGGTTTGCGCGATGCGAGTTCCAAACAACCACGCGGCCTGTTGGCGGCCGATGGG
>NZ_JADYVV010000100.1:0-24853 GCF_020194035.1 Bradyrhizobium sp. BRP56 | reverse complement strand
CTCCTGCTCGGTCTCGGTGCTCTCGGTCTCGGCCCCTGCGGCCCACGCAGCGGCCGAGACCGAGAGCACCGAGACCGAGCAGGAGCCCGCGAAGCCCAGCGAAGGCGCCGAGGTCGTGCGGCTGGACCGCTTCCGCAAGAAATAATCTAAGCGCAGATCACGCCTCGACCTTGTAGGATGCTTGCCGGGATCGGGATGACAAATCGTCATCGCGGCCTACCTTCTGCATGAACGTGCCCTTCACGCGGACGCTGTCGCGTTGCCGCGCGGGGCCACATTTTGATGACGCAACGGCAAGCATCCACGGAAAGCATGATGGCTCGATCGACGATCCCCTCCAAGGCAAAGACCCGCAGCGAGACCGACAGCTTCGGTCCGATCGACGTTCCCGCCGACCGCTATTGGGGCGCGCAGACCGAACGCTCGCGGCAGAATTTCAAGATCGGCCACGACCGCATGCCGATCGCGATCGTCCATGCACTCGGCATCGTGAAGCTTGCGGCCGCGGAGACCAATCGCGAGCTCGGCCAGCTCGATGCGCGCCGCGCCGGCGCCATCATCCGCGCAGCCAAGGAAGTGATCGAAGGCAAGCTCGACGACAATTTCCCGCTGGTGGTCTGGCAGACCGGTTCGGGCACACAGAGCAACATGAACGTGAACGAGGTGATCGCCAACCGCGCCAACCAGATGCTCGGCGGCGAGCTTGGCGCCAAGAAGCCGATTCATCCGAACGATCACGTCAACATGAGTCAGTCGTCGAACGACTCGTTTCCGACCGCGATGCATATCGCCGCAGCGAGCCGCATCGTCGCCGATCTGGTTCCAGCACTCACCGAACTGCTTCGCGCGTTGCGCAAGAAGGAGAAGGCGTTTGCCAAGATCGTCAAGATCGGGCGCACCCACACCCAGGATGCGACGCCGCTGACGCTCGGCCAGGAATTCTCCGGCTACGCCGCGCAGGTCGAGAGCGGCATCGCGCGGCTGCGCGTCGCGGTGAAAGATCTGTTTCCGCTCGCGCAGGGCGGCACTGCCGTCGGCACCGGCCTCAACTCGAAGCCGCGATTTGCGAAAACCTTCGCGCGCCACGTCGCCAAGATCACCAAGCTGCCGTTCACCAGCGCGGCCAACAAGTTCGAGGCGCTGGCTTCCAACGACGCCTATGTGCTGGTGCACGGCGCGATCAACTCGGTGGCGACCGGCCTGTTCAAGATCGCCAACGATATCCGCTTGCTCGGCTCGGGCCCGCGCTCGGGCCTCGGCGAGTTGATCCTGCCCGAGAACGAGCCGGGCTCGTCGATCATGCCGGGCAAGGTCAATCCGACCCAGTGCGAAGCCATGACCATGGTCTGCTGCCAAGTGTTCGGCAATCAGACCACGATCACCGTCGCCGGCAGCCAGGGCCATTTCGAGTTGAACGTGTACAAGCCTGTGTTGGCATACTGTATGATAAATTCCATTCAGTTGCTGTCTGACGTTGTCCGCTCATTTACCGAGCATTGCGTTGTCGGAATACGCGCCGACGAAAAGCGCATCAACGAACTGATGCAGCGCTCGCTGATGCTGGTCACCGCACTCGCGCCGAAGATCGGTTACGACAACGCAGCCAAGGTCGCCAAGTCGGCGCACGCGCGCGGAACGACGCTGAAGGAAGAGGCTTTGAGGCTCGGATTTGTTTCCACGGATGAATTTGATCGCCTCGTGCAGCCGGACAAAATGACACACCCGGGCTAAAGCGAAGTGCGCATTGTCCGGATAATTACGGTCAGCGCGCGTGATATAATTATGGATCATAACGCCTAAAGACTAAGGGGCGTTGCCTATGAGCTCTGCGCTGGCGCATGGTACAGACGTCTAGTTTTCGCAGAGCGAAACGGATTCTTTGATGCTATCAGAGCATCAAATGGGGATTCGGGATGGATATCGAGCCGGGCGCGTAGTGCAGTCGCTCTTGCTTTCGTCACGATGCATCACCAATTCCGCTCTGGGGACGATGAGGACGACGAGCATGGGCGACGTGGTCAACTTGAAACGATTCAAGAAGCGCGGTGAGCGCGAACAAGCAGCGAAGCAGGCCGAAGCCAATCGTGCGCTATTCGGTCGCACCAAATCCGAACGAGCGCGTGACGAATTCCTCGGCGAGCGCAACGCGCGTGTGCTCGATCAGCACCGCATCGAAAATGGAGACGCATCATGAAGTCTCCCGTCGTCAAGCGCTCGATTGTCGTCGCCGGACACAAGACCAGCGTCAGCCTCGAAGAAGCCTTCTGGAATGGCATGAAGGAGATTTCCGGTCTGCGGAACATGACGCTGTCGGAGTTGGTCGGCGAGATCGACAACAACCGTCAGCAGGGCAATTTGTCCTCCGCGATCCGGCTGTTCGTGCTCGACTACTTCCGCTCGCGCGCCACGCCGGCGGTGCCCACGGATGTCAGGCCGCAACAGGTTGACACGCGTCAGCAGGCCTGACGGCCCTCTCCGACCGTCGCCACCAGTAGACGGTCGTTCCGCTGCGCGGGCTCAGCATGAAGGTCAATCGGATCGTCGCGAACGTTGCCGCACCGGACACAGCGGCAGCGAAGTCGTTTTATCGCGACGTGCTTGGCCTCGAGCCACTGATGGATTTCGGTTGGGTTGCGACTTACGGCTCATCCGAAACAATGCAGGCTCAAATCAGCTTCGCTTCCGAAGGTGGCTCCGGCATGCCGGTGCCTGATCTCTCCATTGAGGTTGACGATCTCGACGAGGCCCTGCGCCGAATGAAGGCAGCCTGCATCGCGATCGAATACGGACCGGCGGACGAGCCGTGGGGCGTGCGGCGCTTCTTCGTCCGCGATCCCTTCGGCAAGCTGATCAATATTCTCCAGCACCGATCATGAGCCAGCGCTTCGTTTGACGCGCTTTCTTGACGCGAACCGGTGCCCACTTCGCTTGAAAGCGCGTCTAGTTCTGCACCGCCGGCCGCTGCGGCGGATTGGCGACCTGCGGCGTCAGCGACAGCGGCGGCCGCAGCGGCTTCGGCCTGGCCGCGCCGGGCGCCGGCTTGACCTCGATCGGCGGCGGCAGCGGCGCCAGCTGCGGCTGGCTCGCAAGCGACGCGGGCGGCGCAATGGCGGGTGCGGTGGCGACCGGCGGGACAGTCGGCGGCCGCGGCGCAACGATCTTCGGCTTTGCCGGCACGCGGCGCGGGTCAGGACCAGGCCCCGGCGAGTTGGCGGAAGGCACTCCTGCCGAATTCGGGTTGGATGCATCCGGCGCCGGCTCGGCCGGATGCGGAAGCGCCGTTTGGGTCGGCGGCGGCGCCGGTTCGCCGCGCTCGATGGCATCGAGCCGCTTGGTCTCCCGGTCGATCGCGCGCACCGCAAGCCACGACGACAGCGCCGCAATGTCGATGCTGCGCGACAATCCATCGGGCGTACCGACGGCAAGCAGCTGGATTTCCGGTCGGCTGTTGGCCGTGCCAACCTGCGTCGATGCCAGGGCGGCGCGGATGTCGGCCTGGTCGGCCGGAATGTCGTAGCCGCCGGATACGGTCGCATTGGCACCGTTCGCCGCGAGCGTGGTGGCGCCGACCCGGAGGCGGCCGTCGCGGATGTTGAAGGGGATTTGCGCCGAAGCAATCGACAGCGCGCCGCTCGCGAGCACCGGTTCGACGATCTGCCGCAGCCGCGTGTCGTCGGTCGCCTGCCCGGAATCGCTGGCGCGGATCGCAACCTCGAAGGCGCGCGGATCGAGGCCCGGAAGGCTCAGCCCCTCCAGCGTCACGGTGCCGCTGCCGGACAGCGCGCCGGTCAAGGCCGAGGCGCTGCGGCCCTGCGTCAACAACGTCATCTGCATCGAGGCGCGTCCCTTGGGCATCGCGAGACTGCGGTAGCGCAAGGCTGAACTGTCGATGCCGGACAGCTGCACATTGGCGCTGAGCGCAAGTCCGTTGGCGCCCTGTCGCGCATCGATGGTGGCGGTCGCCTCGCCACCGCCGATCTTGCCCTTGATGCCGTCGAAGGTCAGCGATTGCCCGTCCGACCTGATGGTGCCGCTGACCGGCTGCAGCTCGGCGCCACCCGGCAGCAGGCCATGCAGCGCTTCGAACGTGACCTTGCCGCGCCAGGCGCTTGTGAGCCCCTGGCCGAGCGGCTCCGTCGCATCGTGACCGGCCGCGCCGATCGCGGCCGCGAAAATCGGCGCCAGCGTGATCTGATCGAGACCGACTTCGCCGTCGACGCTTTTCTGATCGGCGAGCGTCAGCGCCAGATGACCGCGCAGCCGTGAACCGGCGATGATGCTGTCGAGATCGTCGAAGGTCAGCCTGTCGCCCGCGAGCGTCAGCTTCGACGACAGGCGGATGTTTGCGCCCGGATCGGCTGGTTTCAGATTGAGCAGCGGACTGATGTCGGCGCTGCGAACGCGGAGGCTGATGCTCGATTTGCCCGCGTTGGCCCCGTCCTTGGTCCAAGGCTCCGCGGTCCCTTCGGCATCCGCGTCGAGCCCTGCGCCCCAGAGCCTTGCCTTCAGCCGCAACGGCGCGCCCCACGCGCCGATCGCCGTGCCCTCGAATTGCGTCGAACCGGCACCGGCTGCGACCGCATGGTCAAGCCCAAGCAGCGCCAGCAAAGCGTTGCCATCGCCGGCCGAGAATTTCGTCTCCGCTGCAACCTCGTTGCGGCGAAGTGCATCGAAATCCAGCGCACGGATCGCGGTCACCTGCGGCGTCGCCGAGATCACCGTATTGCCCTTGAGCTGCGGCGTGTCGAGATCGAGCGTCGCGCGCGCGCTGACGCGATCGGCCGCCTTGCCCTTGCCGAGGTCGAGCGCGAGCCTGGCGCGAACCGGGCCGGCATCCGCGCGGAGCACGCCAAGCCGCGCGGCCAGCGCCGGCGCGAACGGCTGAACCACAGCGGTCAGCCGGCCAAGCGACGCGGCGGTCGCGTCGACCGCGAGCTTGCCGGTCGAATTAGCGCGGTCGAAATTGCCATTGCCGTCCAGCGTGACGTTGTCGGGCTGGCCGATCTTGACGCGCTCGAGCACGATATTCTTCGGGCTATAGGCGATCTTCGCCAGCAGCGGCCGCAATTCCTGCCCGGAAGAGACCGCGCGCCCGACGTCGAGCGACAGCTGCGCCTCGTCGGGCCATTCGCCTTGCGGACCGGCCAGCGAGCGGATCAATGCCGCGGTCGCGTCGAGATCGAGCCGCTCCGCCTTCAACTGCGCCTCGACCTTCGAGCCGCTGGTCGCCTCGCGGTGCGTAACCGCGACGCGGCCCTCGAGCGTGCCGCCCTCGATCTCCGCCTTCATCGCGTCGATCGAAAAGCCTGATGGCGACACCATGACGTCGCCGCGCAACCGCAGCGGCTTCTGGCTGCGATAGGTGACGTCGCCGCGCCCCTGCAGCCAGGTCATCAGCGCGTCGGGATCGGACGATTCGATGTTCAGCGCGGTCTTGAAGCTGTTCGCTGTTCCAGCTTGCGCGCTGGCACCGCTCATGGAGACCCGCGTGGATCCCGGCGCGCGAAATTCCAGCCGGCGCACCGTCCAGGATTTCGCATCCGATCGCAGCTCCGCCGATATGTCCTGCAACGGACGGCCGCCGAGCATGATCTGCTCGGACGCCAGCTCCAGCTGCGCCGGTATCGGGCTTTGCGGAAGACCCGACAACACCGCGCGCATGGCCGGCAGCACGCGGACCGGCTCGACATTGCCATTGCTGCCGTCCTTGGCGCTGTCCTTGGCGGCGAACTTGTCGCCGTCGAGCTGCCGCGCCGTAAGCGAGGCGCGCAGCAGCGGCGACGCACCGAAACGCAGATCGCCATTGCCGGCGAGCTTCAGCGCACGGTCCTCGGCGCCATAGCTCACGTCGATCTGGTCGAGCCGCGCCGCCGAATAATCCGATTTCACCTTGGCCGCGATCCGCCATGGCGGCGCATCGCCGCCGCGCTGACCGGGCGCACCCGCCAGCGTCAATGTTCCCTCGAACCGCGGCGCGCGGGCCTCGAAGGTCAGGATGCCGTCGAGATCGGCCGACACCGGCCGCTGCCCGGGATCGACGCTGAAGTGCAGGCGGGTGCCGCTGCCATCGGCGCTTTGCCCCGAGGAGACCCGAAACGGGTAACGATTGCCGTCGAACATGAAATTGCCG
This sequence comes from Bradyrhizobium sp. BRP56, assembly GCF_020194035.1. NCBI lineage: Bacteria > Pseudomonadati > Pseudomonadota > Alphaproteobacteria > Hyphomicrobiales > Nitrobacteraceae > Bradyrhizobium > Bradyrhizobium sp. BRP56. The sequence continues at coordinate 18,723 of NZ_JADYVV010000100.1, read as the reverse complement.
TCACCCCGGATCGCGCCGGCAAGCGAGCGGACGTCGCCACTGAAGGCAATGTCGTTGAGCTCGAGCGTGCTGCGGCTCGCGGCATCATGCAGCGCGATGCGGCCGGTCAGGTTGAGCCGGTCGATCGCCAGCGAAGCGAGGTTGAAGCTCCCGCTCGACGGCGACCAGTCGATCCGCCCTTTCGGGTCCAGCCCGAGATCGAGCGACACGCCGTTGATGGTGAGCTCGTTCGCGCGCCACTCGCCGCGCATCAGCGAGCTCAGGCTGAGTTCGACGTCGAGATTGGCAGCCCGAATCTTGCCGAGGTCGTTGGCGCCGCCGACGGTGACCGTCTTCAACCGCAGCGAGGGTGCCGGCAGCAGACGCGCGTCGAGATTGCCGGCGACGCGAATCGGCACGCCGATGATCTTGGACGCCTCCGCCTCGAACTGCGGCCGGAACTGGTTCCAGTCAACGAAATATGGACCGACCAGCGCCGCGACCAGTGCAAGAATGAAGGCAATTGCCAGGCCGAGCAGCGTCGTCTGCACGGTGTCTCCCTTTGAGCCAGCTCCGGGGCAGCCTCCTCATGCTGAACCCTTTGCCAACCTCTGGCCGGAGCAACCCGAATATAGAGACAAGTACGGCGAAGTCACAGCCGGTTTACTGCTGGGACTCTGGACAGATGGTTGATTTCCCGTTCAAGCGTGCGTGTGCCGGCCTCGCCGCGGATCGCTGCCCGCGGGAACGTCACCAGCTCGCCGGCAGCCGCTTCAGCCCGCGCAGCACGAAGGTCGGGCGCCACTCCGGATTTTCCGCGTCATCGAGCCGCAGGTCGGGAATTCGGCGCAGCACTGTCGAGATCGCGATCTCGGCCTCGATCCGCGCCAGCTGGGCGCCGAGACAGAAATGGATGCCTCCGCCGAACGACAGCGGCTTGACGTTCGGCCGCCGGATGTCGAGCCTTTCGGGGTGGTCGGGGTAGACAGCCTCGTCGTGATTGGCCGAGCCTAGGAGGCACAGCACGCTCTCGCCCTTCGGGATGCGCTTGCCACCGAGGTCGTCGATGTCCTCCAGCGCGACACGGCCGGTCAGCTGCACCGAGGAATCGTAACGCAGGAACTCCTCGATGGCATTGGTGATCAGGCCGGGATTGGCCTTCAGCAGCGCGAGTTGGTCCGGGTTGCGGAACAGCGCCAGCAGGCCGTTGCCGATCAGGTTCACGGTCGTCTCGTGACCGGCGCCGAACAGCAGGATGATGTTGCCGGTCAATTCCTCGTTGGTGAGCTTCTGGCCGTCCTCCTCGGCCTGCACCAGCTGGGTGGTGAGGTCGTCGCCGGGCTGCTTGCGGCGCAGCTCGAACAGCTGATGGAAATACATCGCCGCCATCGCATTGGCGGCGTTGCCCTGCTTGATTTCTTCAGGCGTCAGCGGCACCGGCTCGAGGATGCGGCCGCCATCGCGCGAACCGTTGTAGAAGGCCTCGCGGTGTTCCTCGGGGATGCCGAGCATGTCGCAGATGATGGTGACCGGCAGGCGGAACGCGAAATCCTCGATCAGATCCATCTTGCCTTGCGGAATGATGCGGTCGAGCGTCTCGTCGACGACGTGCTGGATGCGCGGCCGCATGTCCTCGACCCGCCGCGCGGTGAAGGCCTTGACGACAAGGCCGCGCAGGCGGGTGTGGTCGGGCGGATCCTGCTGCAGCATCCAGTGGCTCATGCTGCGGAAGACCGGCTCGTCCATGATCTTCGGACCGTAGCGTCGGATCGAGCGCTCGGCAAAATCCTTGCCGAACCGCTTGTCCCGCAGCACGAGGCTCGCCTCGGCGTGCCGGCTGGCGACGAAAGCGCCGTGCACATTGACATGCATCGGATCGAGGCGGCGCAGCCGCTCGTAATACGGATAGGGATTGCGAATGAATTCAGGCGCCAGTGGATTGAAAAGCGGCTCGCCGCTCGCCGGCTGAACTTGCTCGTTCATGGTGACCTCGTTCACTCGCTACGCCGATGCCTAAAAGGCTGGCGTGCCCTGGTGTCATCCTCAAGCCCGCATCATCACGGATGCGGCTGTTCTGGTTCTGTCGAACGCAACTCGATACACTCTTGTATCGAGTTGCATTGTGCCCTAAAATGCGCCGATGTCAAGGGTTCGAACCAGACCGACACGGGACGACACCTGCGAGAAGCTGTTCGAGGCGGCGGCGCGAGTGTTCGAGGAACAGGGGATCGGCGGCGCCAGCATCGAGGCGATCGCGGCCGCGGCGGGCTTCACCCGCGGCGCCTTCTATTCGAACTTCAAGAGCAAGGACGAGCTGATCTTCGCGATGCTCGAGGATCACGTCGAGCAATCGATCCGGCGCAATCTCGATTTGCTTGCCCGGCACAGCAACCTGGCCGACTTCCTCGAGGCGCTGCGCACCATGGACCGCAGCCGGCAGGATCCGCTCGGCCGCTCCCCTCTCCTGCACATGGAGATGATCCTGTTCGTGGCGCGCGCCGAGAAGCGCCGGCCCGAGCTCGCCAAGCGCCTGCGCGCGCGGCGCAAGCTGATCGCCGACATCGTCACGACTGCGCAGAAGAATAGCGGCAGGAACGGCAGACTCGATCCGGATTGGACCGGAGCGATCGTGCTGGCGCTGGAAGATGGCTTCCGCCTGCACCGCCTGATCGATCCGGAAACCACCCCCGCCGACAGCTGCCTGCGCGCGATCACCGACCTGCAGCGCGCGATCGGCGTTTCGTCGGCCTGATGCGTCAGGCCGCGCTTGCGGCCTTGTGCATCTGTCCGGCGACGGCGCGGACCTTGCGGGGCGAGGCCTGCCAGATCGCAAATGCCGACAGCAGGCTGACGGCGATCCCGAGCAGGAAGGCGCTGGTATAGCTGCCCGAGAGATCATAGAGCTGGCCGGTGATCCAGGGGCCCGCAGCGCCGCCGGCGAGCGCAGCCAGCATCACGGTGCCGAAGATGCTGCCGTAATGCTTGCCCTGAAAGATCTCCAGCACGACCGGTCCCATCACGGATGTCAGGCCATAACCAAGCGCGCCCTGGGTGAAGACCATGAGATAGATCAGCGCCATGTTGGGCCAGTATTTCAAGGCGGCGAGCGCGGCGAAGCAGATCACGAAGCCGAAGCAGGAGATCGCCCACACCCATTCGCGGCCGATGCGATCGGAGAGATGCCCGAGCCAGATCTGGCCGGGAATGCCGAGCAGGCTGACGACGCCAAGCGCCCAGACGCTAACACTGGAGCTGAAGCCGATGTCGAGCAGGAATTTGGTCTGATGCACCTGCACCGCGTACCAGATGTACAGGCCGCAGAAATAACCGATCGCGATCCACCAGAACCGCGCGGTGCGCAGCGCACGCGACAGCGTCCAGTCGGTGCCGGCCCATACCGGGTCGACGATATTCGATGCCGGCCTGGCTGACGTCGCCGTCGGTGCGGCATCGCCGTCCGGCTGCAGGCCGATGTCCTCCGGCCGCTTGTGCAGCAAGAGATTGATCGGCGCGAGCACGACCAGCACCACGATCCCCATTGCGGTGCAGGCGGTGCGCCAGCCGGTGTGCTCGATCATGTGCTGCACCCATGGCAGCAGCGTCACCGAGCCGATGCCGACGCCCGCGAAGGCGAGCCCGATCGCAAGTCCGCGGCGGCGGAGGAACCAGTTCGGCACGAACAGCGATTGTCCGGAATAGCCGAGGCAGACGCTGCCAGCGCCGACCAGCACGCCGATCGTGAGATAGAGATGCCAGGGCTGCGTCGTCAGCGGCGCCAGCAGCAGGCCCGAGCCCATCAAGAGCACACCAAGCTCCATCACCGCGCGCGGGCCGCCGCGGTCCATCAACCGGCCGATCAGCGGACTTGCGATCGCCGAGGCGACAAAGCCGAACGAGAAGGCGCCCGCCGTGATGCCGCGCTCCCAGCCGAATTCCGAGATGATCGGCGGATAGAACAGCGAGAACGCCGTACGCGCGTTGACGCCGATCGCCATGGTGACGAAGGTCACCGCGACGATGATCCAGCCGTAGAAAAAGGGAAGTCGCATCGGAGGCAGCATTCCATCCGCAACGGAACAGGCTGGACCGGCGCCGTGGCGGACTTTGGGCAGCCGGCAGCAGGCGCTGCCACCAGCCAGATTTCAGGACGACCTGGAGACAGAAGGGCCGACGCATCCGTCGACCCTTGCCGCCACAATCAACCGCCGTGATCGCCTCGTCAACGCTTGCGCGGACGCTTGGCCGACTTTTTGGCTGCCTTCTTCTTGCTGACGGCTTTCTTCTTGCCGGCGGCCTTCCCGCCGCCTGATTTGGTGCGCCTGAACGTTGGCCTGCGGAGCGAAAGCTCGGGCCAGGCGATCGGCTGTTCACCGCTGTCAGGGTCGTTGTCGCCGGGCGGATCTTCTGCGCTGTCATCCATCGGCCCCTGTACGACCAGATGGACAAGATAGGCGGTGCCGGCCCCATTCAGGTAGTTCGCGAGCGGCTCGTTGTTGCTCGGAAACAGATGCGGATGGGTCACCACGCTGTTTTCCTCGACCGAGAACTTCACCGCCTTGATCGCGGTTCGGGTCATCGCGTCGCCCAGGATCTTCTTGATCGCCTCCTGCGTCTCCTCAGGCAGCACATGGTGGAGAAAGAAGAACCATTTCCGCTTGGCATCATCCTTCCCGTAATCCTTGCTCGGATAGGCACCGATGCGGAACGCCACGCGCCGTAACCTGTGGCTCGGATCAAACAGCTTTTCCTTCTTGTTGTGCTTGCGAAGAGTAGCCAGATCCTTGCCGCTGAAGAGCTCATTCAGCCGGTCCACGATTTCAGCATCGGGACCGCTGCCGACGGGAAGTAGCGCACCCATTTGTCGTCTCCCTTTGTGCAATTTGATTCAGTCGTAAAAACTCGGACAGATAGCACCGCGGAATTGCCCGCGCGGCCTCCGGTCGAACCAGTACATGTTTGCGCCTCGGCCAATGATCGGACCAGCACACGCTTGGACCGCGCTTGCGAGCTCTCAGGCCGCAAGCGGCAAGCGCAGTCAACTGCTCGATGCTCGATACCGCGCGCTCAATCGAGAGCGTGCGCCCGGTCTGCTTGCGTAGCCGGGCTGCGCCCTTGGCGAGAATCCAGCGGTCCGCCGCGCACTCGCAACCGAGCTCGGAATTGGCGGCGAGCCGACCGCCTTTCGACAGATGGTGTCCGACCTCGTGCAGCAGGGCGAAAACCAGGCCATCGGCGTTCATCGCCGCGTGGTAAGCCAGTCCGCCATAGATCCGCACGACCCGGTCGTTGCCACGAATGAAGGCCTGAGCATTGACGGTTGCGCTTCCTTCGTCGAGCTCGAAAAGCAGACCGGGAAACGCACGCCTGAAATCGGCCAGGATGTCGCAAAGGAGCGCGTCCCTGCACGTGCGGGCGCTTCCTTTGCCGACCGGTTCGCCCGTCATATTCGCGAACAACATGAGATCATCCAAATGGGATCAGAACAATTTCACTCGCAACTCAAATATTATTGGCTTCGTTCGAACTTCGACTCGCTTTGACCGTCTTTCCCACGCCCCCGACAAAGGGCGCGAAGATCATCGCGCCGGTCTCGTGAAGCAGCGCGGTCGCGCGATCCAGTTCCTTCGTGCCCTCCTCGGCCTCATCGCCGCGCCCGGAGCGCAACAGCAGATCGGCGCGAACCGATCGGGCAAGGCATTCCGGAATGCGCGCGTGCCGCTTGACCGCAACCGCAATCGCCTCGTCGACGGCGGACAACGCCGCCGCCGCATCTCCTTTCTGCCGATACGCGTTCGCGAGATCGGCGAGAATCCGTGCTTCGTTTTCGAGGCCTGCCTTGCGGGTTCGCGCGAAGTCGAGCGCGGCCGTCAGATCCTCGATCGATGATGTGATCCGGCCTGCCACCATATGGGACAGGCCGCGGCTGGCCTGGGCGTAGACGCGCAAATATGGATTGCCGCTTTTGACCGCGAGCGAGAAGGCACGATCGGCGTGGTGCTGGGCCAGTCCGACGTCGCCTTCGGACCAGGCGAGGTCGACATAGGCGAGGCTCGGAATGACATAGTGAATGGCATCGACCTGGCTGCCATCCAGTTGCAGCACGCGATCGAGCAGCGGCCGTGCCTCGGACCCGCGCCCCAGCATCACGAGCGTCTGCCCGCGCATGGCGGTCAGCCAGACCTCGACGTCGAATCCAAGCGTCTCCCGGTCCGACTTCACGATCTCCGAGGCGCGCGCGGCCGCCTCCATGTTCATCTGCAGCGCCTCCGACATCCGTCCCGAGAGCCGGAGAGCGTGGCAGAGAATGGCCTTCAGCGTGACCTGGACACTGGTGTCGGTGCCGGTGTCGGCAAGCGCCTTGGCTTCCAGCACCCGCTCGACATATTCGTCGGCCGAGCCGCCATTCGCCAAAATCCGGCCGTAGGCAGCGTGAATCAGCGTGTTGGCGCGCAGATCTCCCATCGCGAGCGCGAGGCCGCGGGCTTCCTCGAAATAGACCTGCGCATCGGCGGCTGAAATTCCCTCGCGCCAGCCGAAATTCACGATCTGGCCACAGGCCATCATCTTCAGATAGTCGGTCATTTGCGACGGGGGCTGGTGCGTCAGCAGTTCACGCACCTTCTTCCAGCTCCGCAAGGCCTGACTGGGATCGTTCGCGCCGACCCAGACCGCCGCGCGCATGTGCTGCTGCGCCGCCTTCAAATGTTCGCCGGCATGCTCCCAGTGGTAGGCGAGAAGCGACGCCCGTTCCTCGGCGCGATCCTTGAACAGCTTCTCGATCGCCTGCGCGACGGCAGCGTGAAGCTCGCGGCGCCGCTCGTGCAACAGCGACAGATAAGCGACTTCCTGGATCAGCGGATGACGAAACGCGATCAGCCGCTGCTCAAAGGGAGGCACGTCGTAGAGCAATTCGGCGCGTCGCAAATGTCCCACGGCTTCCAGCAGCTCGGCCTTCGCCAGTCCGGCAACGGCATCGAGAACCGACAACGAAATCTCGCGCCCGGCAACCGAGGCGACCTCGAGGGCTCTTTTTGCGTGTTCGTCGAGGCGATCGATGCGCGCCGCGACCACGGCCTGCACGGTCGTCGGAAGCGGGATTGTGTCGATGCCGCCCTTCAGCCGGTATGCGCCCTTCTCGCCCTCGAAGTCGCCGCGCTCGACGAGGGCGCTCATGAGCTCTTCCAGGAAGAACGGATTGCCATGCGCGCGCTCGACGATGTTCCGGCTCAACAGCGCCAGCGACGGGTCGGCACCAAAATGATCGCGCAAGATCGATTGCGCCTCCGCGGGCCCAAGCGGAGCCATGTTGATCTGCCGGTAATGCGACCGCTGCATCAGCGGCGCGCTCAATCCGGCCCTGAAATTGACCAGCAGCATCGTCGTGGTTCCGACCACGGCGTCGGCAAGGGCCTCGACGAACTCCTCGCTCGCCGGATCGATCCAGTGCAGATCGTCGATCAGGACGACCGTCACATTGTCACGAGGTGCGGCGCGTACCAGTTCGCCGACGAAATCGAGCAATTGGGCCTTGCGGGCCTTGGGATCCAGTTTCGGCGCGGGCTGGTGCGGGTCCGCCAGACCGAGGAATTCCAGCAGCACGGGTGCCAGATGATCGGAGACCGGCATTGCCGCCAACCGGTCGAAGACACGGCGGCGCGAAACGTCCGGCGCTTCCTCCTTGATGCGAAGGCCGAAAATATCCCGAAGCAGCGCCAGCACCGGCTGAAACGGCGTTGCGCGGCCGTGCGCGAGCACACGCGCCTCAAAGACGCGGATGCCCTTGCTGCGACAACTCTCGGCAAATTCAAAGCAAAGGCGACTCTTTCCTATGCCGGCCTCGCCGACGACACCGACCGCCCGGCCATCTCCCTTGCGGGTGTTCTCGAATTCAGCCGTCAGCGCCGCAAACTCGTCGGCGCGGCCGGTCAAGGGACTCAACCGTCGTCCGGTCCGGAACACACCGCTCGACGGCGCATGCTGAAGGCCCCTCAGCCTGAGCACCTCGACGGGAGCCGCGAGCCCCCGAATGGCCTGCTCGCCAAGCGACTCCACCTCCACGAACTGCTTCGCGACAGCGTAGGTTTCCCTCGAGACCAGAATGGTGCCGGGCTCGGCAAGGTGCTCCAGTCGACTGGCGAGGTGCACGTTCGCGCCCGCGGCGTCATAGGTTTGATAGATGCCGTGCTCGATGGCCTGGAAGACGACCTCACCGGTGTGGACGCCGACGCGGATTTGCATATCGACGTCATGCAGCCGCTTGACGTCATCCTGCATCGCCAACGCCGCGAGACAGCCCCGAACGGCGTGATCCTCATGAGGCTGCGGGGCGCCGAACATCGCCATGACGCCGTCACCCTGGGCCTTATTGACGACGCCGCCGTAGCGGTGAACCGCCTCGTTCATCAGGCCGAGCACCGGCTGCAAGCGCCGCATGCCCAGTTCGGGATCTCCGAGGCTATCGATGATGCCCGTCGAGTTGCTGATATCGGCGAAAAGGATCGTGAGGCGCTTCCGCTCCCCGCCCTTGGCATGCAGGCTCCTCAGGGCATGCTCGTGCGACGGCTGAACCTGGGTCGCGTCAATCGCCGTCGTCAACGCAGCGCCGCACCTTCCGCAAAAGCGGCTGCTTGATCCGTTCAGGTGGCCGCAAGCTTCACACGTAATTCCGAGAGAGGCCCCGCACCCTTCGCAATACTCATTGGTCGCCCTGTTCTGACAACCGCAACGCAAACATTGCATCGTAGGCCTCTTGAAGAGAGCTGCAGACGCAGGCAACCGCAACAAGTCTTAAAAACAACGCGACAATGATCACAATCGGGTATCGCTGTGAAGCTTAGCAAAGCCGCCTGCACCTGTCGTGCCATTTTATGGCGCACGTGCAGATTGCGCCAAAACGGCAGTCGACGCCGCATCCGATCACAAGTTGCGTCGCCGTTGGCGTCAAGCACACAGGTTGCATTGACTAAGTCTGCAACGCGTGGCTCTCATGGCCGAAATAGGCGCGCTCGAGCCGATGCGCCAAGTCGCTCTCTCCGGTCGGCGCCTCCAGCGCGATCGCACCCTGCACCAGCGCGTAGACGCGATCGGCACAGGCGAGCGCCTTCTCCAAGAGCTGCTCGACCAGCAGCACGGAGGTGCCCTGCTCGCGCAGCCGGCCGATGACGTTGAGGACGCGATCGACCAGCACCGGCGACAGTCCCGCGGACGGCTCGTCGAGCATCAACAGCCGCGGCCGGCGGACCAGGCCCTGCGCCACCGTCAGCATCTGCTGCTGCCCGCCCGACAGCGCGCCGCCGCGTTCATGCCGCTTCTCGGCGATCTCGGGAAAGAACGCCAACGCCTCCTCGATGCGCACGGCACGCTCGGCGCGCGGCAGGTCATAGCCGGCAAGCAGCAAATTGTCGGTCACCGAGATCTGAGTGAACACGCGATGTCCCTCGATCACATGCACGAGCCCGGCCCGCGCGGCATCGCGCGGCGTGGCGTTGGTCATGTCGCGGTCGCCGAACCGGACCTGTCCGGCAGTGACGGGCAACAGTCCGGACATCGCGCGCAGCAGTGTGGTCTTGCCGGCCCCGTTGGGCCCGAGCAGCGCCACGACCTCGCCGGCGGCAATCGTGATGTCGATGCCGTGCAGTACACGGATCTTGCCGTAGCCGGACTCCAGCCGATTGACCGCGAGCAACGGTTCAGCCGCCGAGATAGGCACTGACGACCTCCTTGTGGACGCGGATTTCCGCCGGGGTTCCCGCCGCCAGCGTCCGGCCCAGATTGAGCACGGTGACCTGGTGGCAGATATCGAAGATCAGATCGGCATGGTGCTCGACCAGCAGCACACCGGTGCCGCGGCCGCAGACCGCCTTGATCAGGCTGGCAAGCCGCTCGATCTCGTCATTGGAGAGACCCGCGGCAGGCTCGTCGAGCAGCAGGAAGTCGGGATCGAGCATCAGCGCCCGCGCGATCTCGATGAAGCGCAGTTCGCTGTGCTGCAGGCGATCGGCACGTATGTCGGCGAGCGCCTCGAGGCCGACGACGCCGAGCAGTGCGTGCGCCTTGGCCGCGAGCAGACGCTCGTCGGCGCCGTTGCGCGGCAGTGCGAGCATCGCCTCGACGAAATTGGCCCGGCCCTCGATCGAGCCGCCGATCATGACGTTCTCCAACACCGAGGCTTCACCGATCACCCGCGGCGTCTGGAAGGTGCGCGCGATGCCGCACGCTGCCCGCTTGACCGGCTGACCCGCGGCCAGGACTTCGCCGCCAAGCGTCATAGTGCCGGCTTTGGCGGCATAATAGCCCGAGATCACGTTGAGCGTCGTGGTCTTGCCGCTGCCGTTCGGTCCGATCAGCCCGTGGATCGCGCCGGGCGCAATATCGAGATCGAGACCATCGATCGCCTTCACATTGCCGAAGCTCAGCGCGATGCCGCGCAACTGCAGCGTCTTGCTGCCGTCCCTGCGGCGCACGATGTCGGCGAGTGCAGCGGGACGCGGAACGATGGCGCGGTTGCTGGCGAGCGGCCGGCGGTTGCGGAAATCGAGCAACGCCGCGATGCCACCGGGCATCACCAGCACGATCACGAGCAGCAGCACCGCGTAGAGGAAGGTCGACCAAGCCGCGAGCGGTGCCGCGATCTCGGGCAGGATGGTCAGGATGATGGTGCCGAGCATGGGCCCGAGGATCGAGCCGCGGCCGCCGATCAGGATCGCGATGAAGAACAGCACCGAGAGGTCGAAGGTGAACGCATCAGGCGTGATGTAGGTCTGCAGGGTCGCGAACAATCCGCCGGCGATCGCCGCCAGCGCTCCGGCGAACAGGAAGATCGCGATCAGCATTTTCGGCTTGGAGATGCCGCTGGCCTCGGCGGCGACCTCGGCGTCGCGCACCGCGATCAGCGCGCGGCCGAACCGGCTGCGCGCGACGTTGGCGCTCATCCAGGTGGTCAAGGCGGCGAAGGCGATGCAGAGGGCGTAGAAGCCCCACGGCGTGTTGAACGGCGGCGGGAATTCCGGACCTGCAATGCCAATGCCGCCGCCGGTCACGCTCTGCCAGGCCAGCGCGATCTGGGTCACGATGGTGGCAAAGCCGAGCGTCGACATGGCGAAGTAGAAGGTGCGCAGGCGCAGCGCCGGCAGGCCGACCACCACGCCGAAGATCGCGCCGATCAGGCCGGCGATCGGCAAGGCGACGAACACCGGAAGCGCCGGCATCACGTTGCCGGCAACCAGCACGCTCGTCGTGTAGGCGCCGAGCGTCAGCAGCGCGACATAGCCGATCGCAAGGTGACCGGCAAAGCCGACCACCAGATTGAGGCCCGACACCAGCACCCAGTAGATCGCCATGCGGGTGCCGATCAGCACCCAGTAATCGTTGCTGACGAACGGCAGCAGCACCGCCGCCACCAGAATGCCGAGGAACGGCAGGACGTGCGGCAGCGCGGCGCGCCACACGCCGCTGTCGGTTCGGGACGGCGTGGCCGCGACCGACGTCATCACACCCTCCGCGCGGTCGAGGCGCCGAACAGCCCTTGCGGCGCGGCGAGCAGCACCACGATGAACAGCGTGAATACCGCAACCGAGGAGAAGATGCCGCCGACCAGGAAGTTCGCGGCCTGCTGGAACAGGCCGAGCGCCAGCCCGCCGATGATCGCGCCTCTGTTGTTGCCGAGTCCGCCCAGCGCCACCGGCACGAAGCCGTAGAAATTGAGCAGCGCGCCGTTGGCGAAGAAGGCGAGCAGCAACTGCCCGCCGGAAAATCCTGCGATGCCGCCGACCACGCCGGCGAGCGCGTAGCTCGCCACCCGCAGATTGCGCTCCGGCAGGCCGAGCGCCCGCGCCGCAAAATTATCCTCCGCGATGGCGAGGAACGCGCGGCCGACCAGGGTGCGGCGGTAGAGATATTCAAGGCCGACAATGGTGACCGCGCAGGCGAGGACCGGCAGCCAGAATTTCTCGTCGAGGACGCCCTCGCCGAATCCTGCGATGCGCGGGAACGGTTGCGGCTCGGTGCCCCATTTGATCGCGGTGATTTGCTGGATCATTAGCGCGACCGCGAGGGTCGAGAGCACGTAGAGATGCTGGTCGAGGCTCTTGAGCACCGGCCGCACCGCGACGAACTCAGTGATGATTCCGATCACCGCGCAGCAGAGCAGCGTCAGCACGAAGCCGACGGCAATGGGCAGGCCGAGCTTCAGCGTGAACATCGAGCCGAACACGCCGCCCAGCATCGCGAGCTGGCCGGCGGTGAAGCTCATCACCCGCGAGGTCGAGAACATCGTGTTGTAGGTGACGCCGACGAGCGCGTAGATCGCGCCCGCCGCGAGACCGGATGCAAGGATCGAGGCCAGCATCGGCTGCGCCCCCGCCCTTCTATGTATACCCCGGCGCCAGCGCGAAGGTGCCGTCCTTGGCGGTAGAGGCTTCCGACATCACGATCTCTTCGGTCAAATAGCCGTTGTGCTCGGTCGGCGAGAAGCGGTAATTGCCGAAATAGCCGGGATAGGTCGACAGCGTGTTCCAGTACTTGATGATGCCGGCGCTGTCGGTCGAGCCGCTTTCGGCGACCGCCTTGGCGATCAGCTCGATGCAATCGATGCCGCCCGCGACCCACCACAACAGCGTGTCGTTCAGCGCGATGTTGGCCTTGGTCAGGCGCGCGACCAGGTCCGCGCTCTTCGGCGGCAGCTTGCCGGCGCCGTCATAGCTGCAGCTCTTGTAGCCGATCGCGTAGACCTTCTTCCAGTTCTCCGGCTTAGCGACCAGGCTGGCAAGCTCGCCCGACGCCATCGAGGGGTGGCCGACGAAGGGAACGTCCCAGTTCATCGCGGCGCGGGTGTTGAACATGCGCGCCTCCATGCCGGTCGAGACGCTCCACACCACGATCGCTTCCGCGCCGGCATTCTTGGCGCGCAGCATGTCCGGCGTCATGTCGGGCTGCGTGGCGTCGATATTGGCCTGATAGGCCACCTCGGCGCCGTCCTTCTTGAACGCCGCGACGGAAGCGCCGACCGCGGTGACGCCATAGCCGGTGGTGTCACCGATCACCGCGACCTTCTTCACCTTGAGGATCTTGAGACAGTAATTGCGCACGGCATCGTCCCATTGATTGTTCGACGGCGCGATGCGGAACGCATTGGGGAACTTGACCGGGTCGATCAGGGTCTCGACGACGCAGGGATGCAGGTCGGGCATCTTGGCGCGCGCCATGATCGGCGTCGTCGCCAGCGCCTCGCCCGAGTTCAGCGGACCCCAGATCGCGTGCACCTTGGCCTGGCTGATCAGCTCCTGCGTGGCGTTCACCGCCTTGGTCGGATCGCCCTGGGTGTCGCGCATCACGAGCTCGATCTTGCGGCCCTTCACCCCGCCGGCGCCGTTGATGGCGTCGACCGCGAAGTTGACGCCGCGATTGAAGCCGACGGTCGGCGCCGAACTCGGGCCGGTGATCGCCGCGAGACAGCCGATCTTGATCGGTTCCGACTGTGCGATGGCAGGCGCTGGGAAGGAAAATGATGCGGCGCCCAATGCACCGGCGCTGCCCAACAAAACGTCACGGCGTGAAATAGCCATGTGATGCCTCCCTGTTTCCCTCTCGGCGCCCGTCGTTTGTTGCGGGACGTCCGTTCATTGATTGTCCGCGCGCTCAGGGGCCGCGGTTATGCGGGCCAAGTCTGGGCCGGATGCGAAGCTCTTGTCCAGCCCCGCGGACGACATTGGGCTTCGCCAAACTTTCATGGCCGAGGCCGCCGCGTCCAGTAGCCGGCATTGACCGCGCCGAGGGGTATCTCGCCGGCAACGATCTTCGCGACCTGGCGTACCGTCTCCGATGACTGGTGCTCGATCGCCTGCGGCGTCAGGCCGCCGACATGCGGCGTTGCGATCACGCTGTGCAGCTTCGCAAGCTCGGGCGTCGGCATCTGGTCCGGCGCGCGGCCGACATCCATCGCGGCACCCGCAATGCGGCCATCGCGCAGCGCGGCCGATAGCGCCGCCTCGTCGACGAGGTTTCCGCGCGAAAGGTTGATGAAGAATGCGTGCTTCGGCATCCGCGCCAGCGCGGCCTGCCCGATCAGGTTCTCGGTCTGCGCGTTGGCGATCGCGAGACAGACAACGTAGTCGGCGCGCGCGAGCAGATCGTCGAGCGGCAGATGCGCGATCGCCGCATCATCGATCGTTACGTAGGGATCGGCGACCAGCACATTCATGCCGAGCACCTTTGCGATCCCGGCAAGATAGCGCCCGATGCTGCCATAGCCGATGATGCCGATCGTGCTTCCCGCAAGCTGGCGGCCCATCACGACCTCGGGCGCCGTGCCCGCATGATAGTCCGCGGTTGCGCGCGAGACGCCGCGCGACAGATCGACCATGAAGCCGAGCGCGAGCTCGGCGACCGACTGGACGAAGCCGGCGCTCGCCTGTGTCACCAGCACGCCGGCGGCGGAGGCCGCGGCCACGTCGATATTGCGGATATCGACCGCGCAGCGCACGAAGGCGCGCAACTTCGGCAGAAGCGGGAAGATCTCCCCTCGCCCCTGCGTCATGCGGTCGGCGACGATGATGTCGACATCGGCCGCGGCCTTGACCAGCGCCGCCGCGTCGAGCGCCTCCTCGCCTTCGTGCAGCTTGACGTCGGCGACCGCGCGCAGGCCGCTCAGGCTGCGCTCGCCATAATAGTCGCGGCGCATCTGCGGGGTATGGGCGAGCAGCACCTTCACGATCCTACCCCCCTAGTAGCCGAGCGCATGCGGCAGGGCCGTGCTGATCGCCGGCACGAAGGCGATCACCAGCAGGCACAACAACAACAGGCCGAGATAGCCCGCGATCGGCTTGATGGTCTGCTCGATCGGCACGTTGCCGATCAGGCAAGCGCCGTAGAGCCCAAGGCCAAGTGGCGGAGCAAAGAGCCCGAGCCCCATCGCGATCACAAGCACGACGCCGAAATGCAGCGGATCGATGCCGAGCTTGACGGCAACCGGTAGCAGCAACGGGCCGAAAATGATCAGCGCCGCGGCGCCTTCGAGCACCGAGCCCATCACCACCAGCACCAGGATCGACAGCAGCATGAACAACCAGACACCGTGGCTGCCCGAGATCGCCAGCATGAGGTCGCCGACGGCATGCGGCACCTGCTGCAGCGTCAGGATGAAGGCCAGCGACTGCGCCGCGGCGACGATGAACAGCACCAGCCCCGAACGAACAGCCGACTGCACGAAGCAGTGCGCCAGACTCCTCGCACCGAGCTCGCGGAACAGCAGGCTGCCGACGGCGATGGCGTAGACCGCGGCGAAGGCGGAGATCTCGGTCGCGGTGGCGAAGCCGCTCTTGAAGCCGAAGAAGATCATGAAGATCAGCCCGAACGAGGCGATCGCACCGGTCCAGAGCCCGGATACCGCGACGCGCGGCTCGGCTTCCACGTTCGCCGTGGGGCGCTTGCCGAAGATGATCGACACCGCGATCAGCGCCAGCGCCATCAGCGCGGCCGGCAACATGCCGGCGACGAACAGTCCGCCGATCGACAGGTTGGCGACGAAGCCGAGGATGATGAGGTTGATGCAGGGCGGAATCGTCTCCGCCATGACAGCGGAGGCGGCGAGCAGCGCCACCGCTCCGCCCGGGTTCTGCCGCGAGCGGCGCGCCGCCGGGATCAGCACCGAGCCGACCGCGGCAACGTCGGCCATCTTGGAGCCCGAGATGCCGGAGAACAGCACCATCGACATCACCATGACGACGTTGAGCCCGCCGCGCATCCGTCCGACCGCACGCTGCAGCAGCTCGATCAGCCGGACCGACATGCCGTTGGCTTCCATCAGGTAGCCGACCAGGATGAAGAACGGGATCGCGAGCAGCACGAAATTGTCGATGCCGCGCGCCATCTGCTGGGCGAAGATCACGCCGGGCAGCGTGCCCTCGACCCAGATGAAGATCAGCGCCGCCAGCGCCAGCGCAAAACCGATCGGCAGTCCGCCGAACAGCGTGAGGAAGAAGCCGATCAGCATCAACGTTTGCGATGACGGTACGGACGATGGTGCGAATGCATCCCAAGCGAGATAGAGACCCACGATGACGGCAGTCGCGACGATGGCCACCGTCATGTCGCGCAACGGCCGGCCACAGAACGTCTCGAACGCGAAGATCGTCATAAACGCCGCGCCGACGCCCATTGGATAGAACGTCCATTCCAGCGGCAGGCCGGAGCCCGAGGTCTGACCGGTGGTCAGCCAGCCCATCTTGACGGCGTTGAACGCGACATAGCCGGCAATGATGGTGACAAGCAGCGCACCGACCGCGTCGACCACCCGCCGCACGCCCGGCGGCAGCATGTTGACGAAGAAGGCGACGCCGAGATTTTCGCTGCGCGCGAGCGCGCTTGCCGCGCCGAAGAAGCTCGACCCGACCATCAGGCCGCGGGCGACGTCGTCGGACCATTCGACCGGCGCGTTGAACAGGAAGCGGGCCAGCACCGAGACGCAGACCACCACGAGATCGGCGGCAAGCAGGAGCGCGGCGGTCGCGTCACTGATGGCGAGCAGCGGCGCCGTGATCCGATCAGCGCTGCTTCTCGCCTCGACTGCGGCGACTGACATGCGCCGACCTCAGGCCTGGGTGGCGCGGATCAGGTCGACGACGGCCTTGGCCTCGGGCCGCGCCTTGATGAAATTGTCGGTCTGCGGCAGCACGCGCTTGCGGAACGCCTCCTTGTCGCATTCGACGACGGTGACGCCCTTCTCCACCAGCGCCGCCAGCGCCTCCTTCTCCACCGCAAGGCCGTGCGCGCGGGTGTCGATCGCGGCCTTGTTCGCCGCATCGAGGAAGCCTTCGCGCAGCTTGGGAGCCATGCGGTTGAAGCTGGTGTCGCTGAAATAGACCGCGAGCGGCGAGAAGATGTGCTGGGTCAGCGCATAGTGCTTCGCGGTCTCGTAGAACTTGCTCGCCAGGATGGTCGGCGGGTCGTGCTCGAGCCCGTCGAGCACGCCGGCCTGCAGCGCCGTATAGATCTCGCCGAACGCCAGCGGCGTCGCGGCGGCGCCCATCAGCCGCAGGCATTCGGTGATGATCGGATTGGGCAAGGTGCGGATTTTCAGGCCGGCAAGATCCTCCGGCGTCTTCGCCGGTTTCTTCGCCAGCACGCTGCGCGCGCCGAAATTATAGGCCCAGCCGATGATGTGAATGCCGGCGCCCTTGAGCAGCGCAGCCTCGATCGGCTTCGCCGCGCCGGCGTCGAACGCCTTGGTCTGCTGCTGGAAGCTGGTGAAGAGGTAACCGAGGTCGAAGGTGCCGACCAGCGGCACGAGATTCGCCGAGATCGACGAGCCCGACACCATCAGGTCGATCACCCCGAGCTTTACCGAGTTGATGACGTCGATCTCCTGGCCGAGCTGGTTATCGGGGAAGAAGGTGACCTCGATCTGCTCGCCGAGCCCGTTCGCCTTCAGACTCTTGACCAGATTGTCGTAGTAGACGCGGCCATTGGCGTATTTGGGATCGTTCGGAAGCGACGACGAGCATCGCATTTTCATCACCGCAGCCTCGGCGCGGCCGATGATGGCGGGCGCGGCGGCAAGCCACGCGGTCGCTGCGACCGACGACTGCAGCACAATGCGGCGGCTCACGCGGTTCGACGTCATGCTGGTGCTCCTCCCCGGGGACGGATCTTTATTGTGTTGGCCACCCGCCTGACGGCGTGAGCTTGGCAGCCGATTTGTCATAATGTATGACAAAACGGATACGGTTGTGCAAGGGCGCGGCTCGGCGGCGGCGCAGGCTGCAACCGCAGCGAGGCCCTCGATGTTCCAGACATCCAACGCGTTGCGTCGGAGCGTGCACAGCCAGGTCACCGACCGCGTCGGCAGCAGCATCGTGCGCGGCGAGATCGGCGTCGGCGAAACGTTGCCACCGGAAATCCGGATCTGCGAGATGATGGACGTCAGCCGCACCGTGGTGCGCGAGGCGATCCGCACCTTGACCGGCAAGGGCCTGATCGAGTCGCGGCCCAAGAGCGGCACGCGGGTTCGGCCGCCCGAGCAATGGAATCAGCTCGATCCCGACGTGCTGCGCTGGCACCTCGAGACCGCGGAGATCGACCGTTACCTCGCCAAGCTGTTCCAGCTGCGCGCCGCGGTCGAGCCGGCCGCGGCAGCGCTCGCGGCGACCCATGCCGAGGAGGTCGACATCGCCCGCATCCGCGCCGGATGCGACGGCATGGACGCCGCGCAGACCAACGAGGAGTTCGTCGCCGCCGACATTGCGTTCCACCAGGCGATCTATTTCGCCACCCGCAACGAATTCTTCTGGCCGATCGCGCAGATGTTCGAGATCACGCTGCGCCAGAGCTTTACGATCGCAGCGCCGGGCTCGCACCGTCCGCGGGCGCTGCGCGAGCACCGCGCGGTGCTGGACGCGATCGCCGCCGGAGATGCGGAGACGGCGCGCACAGCCACGGTCGTGCTGCTGACGAATTCCGCCGACGACCTGGTGCGAATCCGTGGCCGGGAGTTCGACACGCCACGTCCAGCCAAGCGCCGATGATGTTGGTGACTGCGGTCGTGATGCGCTCACTGCTTCCACATGGTCGTCCTGGCGACAGCCAGGATCCATATGTGGACGGCCCCCGTGGCACAAGAGCTGTTGGTGAGATCGGATCGCTTGCATCCATATGTCCGGCCTGTTGGGTGCGATCGAATGGATCGCTGGCCAAGATGGTTTGCGCGATGCGAGTTCCAAACAACCACGCGGCCTGTTGGCGGCCGATGGG
>NZ_JADYVV010000010.1:0-156498 GCF_020194035.1 Bradyrhizobium sp. BRP56 | reverse complement strand
GCTTTGCTCCACGCTTTCTTCAGACCCCACCTCGCGATGATGCCCTTGCGCTTCGCTAACCCTTCGCCGCCATCAGGCTGGGTAGAGGACTTCCACCTCCAAGCTGTCGTTCATACTCGGCACACAAACAAAGGCGCCGCGGACCAGGCCGCGGCGCCTTGTATCTGTCATTCTCCGGCAACCGATCAGTTGGTCTGCTGGATCGCCGAAAGCTCCCAATTGCCGCCGCGTTGGCGCACGAAGGTCCAAACCTCAGTGACCTCCTCCGGCTGCGTGCCGCCGCTGACCTGACGGCCGGTGCCGCGCTCGAGCGTGGTGTCGACCAGCGAGTAGCGCATCGCGACCGTCGCATACTCGCTGTCGCCTTCGCGCCAGGCTTCCGCCAGATCGCCCTGCAGCAGCTTCACATTGGTCACCTTGTTGGTGACGTTGCGCACCTTGTTCTCCTCGAGATCCTTCGAGAAGTACGACACCATCTCCGGCGTCGCGAGCGTGTGCAGCTTCGCGATGTCCTCGTTCGACCACGCGGTCTGGATGTCGCCCAGCAGCCGTTCGAACGTCTCATAGTCGCCAGGCGCGATCTCGACCGGCGCATTCGATCCGCCGCCGAGCCCGAAGCCGAAGCCCGAGCGGGCGTTCGCCTGCGGACCGGGGCCGACGTCGGGGCCACCCGCATAGGCGGCCGCCGGCGTGTTGCGGCGCTGCCACCACGACATCGCAAGGCGAACCACGAGCACGATCAGACCGATCTGCAGCAAGAGGCCGAGCATCGACGACAGGCCGCCGAGACCCGAGAACAGCCCGCCACCGAACAGCATGCCGAAGAGGCCGGCGCCAAGGAAGCCCGCGGCGAGGCCGCCGAGCAGGCCGCGGCCCATTCCGCCGCGACCGAACAGGCCGCCGGAATTCGCCGCCGCCGGCGAACCCATGTTCGGGCTACCAGGCTGGCTGAAGGTGCGGTTCATCGGCGCAACCGAGCCCGGCGCCGTGTTGGTCGAGGGCGGCGCGGAGAATGTCCGCGAGCCGCGCGAGCCGCCGCCACCAACGCGGGCGTCGGCCGCCGAAACGGTCATCATCACGGGCAGCGCCAGCGCCATCGCGACGGCGATCGCCCGAACAATTCCACGCGTGCGTTGCGAGAAATTCATGTTGGTTTCCTCAAAGGATTCCCCGGCATGGGGAAACGCCCCTAAGATGGGCAGGGCCGGTTAAAAGTGAAGCGGGAAACGGGAACCGCGGCTGCGGCCCTCGGTCGCGGAGATGTGACACTATGGTCCTTGTGGATGCGACGCCGCGTCCTACCGCGGGATGAGGCCCGGTTTCAACCGCAGTTACCGCGGAATTTCACCTCGCACTTGCGAGAAGTAAAGCCGGTTGCCGCGGCAACCGGCTAGTTCGCCGTCATGGTTTCCTTCACCGCGGCGACCAGCTGCGTCAACGTGAAGGGCTTCGGCAGGAACGCGAACTGCTGGTTCTCCGGCAGGCTCTTCTCGAACGCGTCCTCGGCATAGCCTGAGACGAAGATGATCTTCAGCTCCGCGTTGCGGCTGCGCATTTCCTTCAGCAGCGTCGGGCCGTCCATCTCCGGCATCACGACGTCGGAGACGACGAGATCGACGGCGCCGTTCTTCTCCTCGAACGCTTCCAGCGCCTCGACGCCGTTCGCCGCCTCGATCACGCTGTAGCCGCGCGAACGCAGGCCGCGCGCATTGAGCGAGCGCAGGCCGTCCTCGTCCTCGACCAGCAGGATGGTGCCCTGCCCGGTCAGATCAGGCTTCGGCTTGGCGGCTTCCGTGGCGGCGGCGGTTTCCTTGGCCGCACCGTTGCCGACCTGGGCCTCCGGTGCGACCTCCTGCTGCTGGCGATGCCGCGGCAAATAGATCCGGAACGTGGTGCCGCCGCCCGGCACGGAATCGACATAGACGAAGCCGCCGGTCTGCTTGACGATGCCGTAGACCGTGGACAGGCCGAGGCCGGTTCCCTTGCCGACTTCCTTGGTCGAGAAGAACGGCTCGAAGATCTTGTCGATGATCTCGGCCGGAATGCCGGTGCCGGTGTCGGCGATCTCGATCTTCACATAGTCCGCCGCCGGCATGCCCTTGTTGGCGAGCTGGGCGGCCTCCTCGGTCGGCACATTGGCGGTGCGGATGATCAGCTTGCCGCCGTCGGGCATCGCATCGCGCGCGTTGACCGCGAGATTGACCACCACCTGCTCGAACTGCGAGACGTCGACCTTCACCGGCCACAGGTCGCGGCCATGCACGAGGTCGAGCTTGACCTTCTCGCCGATCAGCCGGCGCAGCAGCATGGTGAGGTCGCTCAATGCATCACCGAGATCGAGCACCTGCGGCCGCAGCGTCTGGCGGCGCGAGAATGCAAGCAGCTGCCGCACCAGCGTCGCGGCGCGGGTGGCGTTCTGCTTGATCTGCATGATGTCCTGGAACGACGGGTCGGTCGGCTTGTGCGCGTTCAGCAGGAAGTCGTTGGCCATCATGATGGCCGACAGCACGTTGTTGAAGTCGTGCGCGATGCCGCCGGCGAGCTGGCCGACCATCTCCATCTTCTGCGACTGGTTGATCTGGTTTTCCAGCGCGCGCCGCTCGGTGGTCTCGAGCATGTAGACGATCGCGGTCTCGGCGTCGCGCTCGTCCTTCTCGACCGTGGTGACGAAGAACTGGGCAAAGCGCTCCTTGGGCCCATCGAGCATCACCTCGACCGGCGCGATGTCGCCCTGGCCCTCGGCCGCCTGGTTGATCGCGGCGATCAAGAGGCCGCGGTCGCGCGGATTAACGGCGCGGAAGATCGACTTGGCGGCGCCGCCGTCACCGTTCAGGCCCTGCGCCAGCTTGGCATAGCGCGCATTGGCGCCGACCACATTGCCGCCGCGATCGACGGTCGCGATCGCCATCGGCGTATGGTCGAAGAAACGCATGAAGCGCACCTCGGCGGCGCGCTCCGGATCGGAATGCTCGTCGCGGGCGCGGCTGATCACCAGCGTGCGCGAGGCGCCCGCCGCGCCGTCGGCGCCGAAGGCAAGCTTGTGATAGAGCCGCACCGGCACGGTCTTGCCGCCGCGCATCCGCAGGTCGATGTCGAATACCTCGGTCTTGACCTCGCCCGGCACCGCCGCAATCGAGGTCAACAGCGCCGCGCCGTCGCCCGAGACGATGTCGGTCAGTTTCAGGCCGCCCGAGCCGATCTCGGCCAGATCGTAGTCCAGCCAATTGGCCAGCGTGGCGTTGACATAGGCGATCTCGCCGGCCGGATTGACCGAGAAGAAGCCGCATGGCGCGTGATCGAGATATTCGATCGCGTGCCGCAGCTCCTGGAACACGTCTTCCTGGCGCTCGCGGTCGCGGGTGACGTCGGCGATCGACCAAACCGCGTATTTCGCATCGCGCTTGCCTTCACCGAGCGGGCGTACCCGCAGGCGCAGCCAGCGACCCTGGCCGGCCTCGTGGCCGGCGACGCGGACCTCCTCCTGCTGCCGCTTGCCCTCGCGGGCAGCCTTCAACAGGCGGAACACCGCCTCGGAGACGTCGGGGTTACCGATGAAGACCCGCTCGACCGGACGGACGTCCTGCGGCCCGGCCGCGCCGGTCAGCGTGAGATAGGCGGCGTTGGAATAGACCACGTGGCCGCGGGAGTCGGTGACGACGAGCCCTTCCTGGGCCTGGTCGGCGATCCGCGCCATCACCGGATCATCGGTGGCGCGGTCGGAGAAGCGGATGATGCCGGCGGCAAGGGCGAACAGGTTGAACAGCCCGACCGTGGCGAGCAGCGCCAGCACGCCGAGGATATAGGGCTGCGCCTCGGTGCGGCCGATGGTCATCAGCCAGACCGCCACCGCGACGATTCCGGCGGCGATCAAGACCACCAGCAGGATGCTGCCGTTCCGCCGCGCTGGCCCGTGGGCCACGAACGGCTCGGTCACGGAAGGATCGTTGCTATCGGCGGTCATCTGGAGAGACATGGCTCGTCTGCATCACGAAGGCGACCGGCCGGCCACCTCGCCCCTGAGTGCCTGAATCGGACCCGAAAACGCAAGTCCAACAGGCGGCAATTTCGCAAGTTACGCGCATTTCAAGCGGGTTTTCCGCCCCTTACTGCCGCAGGCCGGACAGGCCGCGCCTCAGCCGCATCACGTAGCCGATGATTTCGGCAACCGCGTGATAGTGCTCGACCGGGATCTCCCGATCGAGCTCGACCGTCGCATAGAGCGCCCGGGCCAGCGCCACGTTCTCCACGATCGGAATGTCGTGCTCCTTGGCGATCTCCCGGATCTTGAAGGCAAGATTGTCGACGCCCTTGGCGACGCAGATCGGCGCCGACATGCTGCGGTCGTAGGCCAGCGCCACCGAATAGTGGGTCGGGTTGGTGATGATCACCGAGGCCTTCGGAACCTGGGCCATCATCCGCTTCTTGGCGCGCTGGACCCGCAATTGCTTGATCCTGCCCTTGACGTGCGGGTCGCCTTCCGACTGCTTGAACTCCTCCTTCATCTCCTGCAGCGACATCTTGTGACGCTCGTACCAGGTCCGGTACTGGAAGAAGTAGTCGGCGATCGCGACCGCAGCGAGGATGGCGACCACCGCCGCCAACAGGTGCACCGTCATGCCGGTGATGGCAGGCAGCAGCTCGGCCGGATCGACCCGCAGGAAGGATTCCATCCGCATCCGGTCGGGCCACAGCACCGCGACCATCACGGCGCCGAGCGCAATCAGCTTGAACAGGCCCTTCAGGAAATTCGCCACCGCCTGCTTGCCGAACAGCCGCTTGAAGCCGGCAGCCGGCGAGATCTTGGAGAATTTCGGCTTCAGCTGCTCACCCGACCACACCAGCTGATGCTGCACCATGTTGCCCGCGATCGCGGCCAGCGCCAGCAACAGGAACGGCACGCCGATCGCGGCGACCACCGCGTAGCCGAGCGACTGTGTCAGCGCCAGCAGGCCGGCGCCGTCGGTGCGGATCATCCATGAATTGGCGATCAGGTTGCGCAGCGGCATCAAGATGCCGCTGCCGATCGAGCCCGAGAAGGTCGACAGCACCAAGGTGCCGCCGGCGATCACGAACCAGGTGTTGACCTCCTGGCTCTTGACGACGTCACCTTTCTCGAGGGCTTCATCGAGACGTTTTTGCGTAGGGTCTTCTGTTTTGTCTTCGGTATCGTCCGCCACTGCTTCTCCCCCTAATTCATCGGAGCGAGCTGGCGCATGACGCCGAGGAAATAGTCGAGATAGGTGTTCATCATCGCGGCGAGCACGACGCCGAAGATCAGGAACCCGACCATGATCGAGAGCGGCACGCCGACGAAATAGACCTGCATCTGCGGCATCAGCCGCGCCAGCACGCCAAGCCCGATGTTGAAGACCAGGCCGAACACCAGGAACGGCGCCGACAGCTGCAGGCCGATCTTGAAGGCGGCCGAGAAGGCCGAAGTCGCAAGCGCGGCGACATCGCCGGTCGGCATGATCTCGCCGGGCGAGAAGATGCGGTAGCTCTCGCTCAGCGCCGCAATGACGAGATAGTGGCTGTCGGTCGCAAACAGCAGCGTGAGGCCGAGGATGGTGAGGAAGTTGCCGATGATCTGGCCCTGCTGCCCCTGGGTCGGATCGACGGCGGTGACGAAGCCGAGGCCGAGCTGCTGCGCGATCACGGAGCCCGCGACGTTGAGCGCCGACAACGTCACCCGCGCGGTCGCGCCGAGCACGATGCCGATGATGAGCTCATGCACCATCAGGACGCCGAGCGAGGAGATCGACGTCAGGTCGACATGATAGGCGTTGCGATGCAGGGGAAGGATGATCAGCGTCAGCAACAGCGCGATCGACAGCTTGACCCGCGCCGGGATGTTGCTCTCGCCGAAACCGGGCAGCAGCATCACCATCGCGCCCACGCGCGCGAAGACCAGCACGAAGATCGCGGCCAGCGCCGGCAGCAGGGAGACATCGATGCGCATGACCGCGGCATTAGTGCATCAACCGCCGATGATTCGCGATGAAATCCGCATCATGTGGCTACTGAGCGAGTCCGCCATGAACGGCAGCGCCAGCAGCAATGTGACGAAGATCGCGAGGATCTTCGGCACGAAGATCAGGGTCTGCTCCTGGATCTGCGTCAGCGCCTGGAACAGCGACACCACGACGCCGACCACGAGGCCGACCACCATCAGGGGCGACGACACCACCACGATGGTCCAGATCGCATCGCGCGCCACGTCGAGGGTTTCGGGGCCGGTCATTGTTGTGTTCTCGCTGTCAGTTGTTTGCACCGTCGTTCCGGGGGCGATGCAAAGCATCGAAGCCGGAGCCTCGAGATCTTTGATGTGCAATTGCACATCTGAGGCTCGATGCTGCGCATCGCCCCGGGATGGCGTCAGATCGGCATCTTCATGATGTCTTCATAGGCCTGGATCACGCGGTCGCGCACCGAGACCAGTGTCGACACCGCAACGTCGGTGTCGGCGACCGCCGTCACCACGTCCATCACGTTCGCCTTGCCGGAGGCCATCGCCATGGTCTGCGCGTCGGACTTCTTGCCCGCCTCCAGGACGCTGCCGACGGAGTCCTTCAGCAGCGCGCTGAAGGATGGGCCGGCGACGGCCTGCCCGGCCTTCTCGGCGCCGCCGCGCTCCATCATCTTGGCGAGGTTGGCGTAGGCGTTGGCGGCGACTGTCGGTGTAGCCATGATTTAGGTTCCCTGTTCTTGTTGCGTCAGGACTTGAGGATGTCGAGCGTGCGCTGGATCATCCGCCGCGTCGCGCTGATAATGTTGAGGTTGGCCTCGTAGGAACGCTGGGCGTCGCGCATGTCGGTCATTTCGACCATCGCATTGACGTTCGGATATTTGACGTTGCCGGAGGCGTCCGCCGCCGGATTGCCCGGCTCGTGCTTGACCCGGAACGAAGACTGGTCGGGGCGGATCCGGCCCAGCGCCACAACCTGGGCGTCGAGCGTGCGATCGAGCGTGGAGGAGAAGGTCGGCACCTTGCGGCGGTAGGGATCGCCACCCGCGGTCTGCGCCGTCGAATCGGCATTGGCGATATTTTCCGAGATCACCCGCATGCGCCCCGCCTGCGCCCGCAGGCCTGAGGTCGCGATGCTCATCGAGCGGGCGAAATCGCTTGTTCCATCTGCCATGGGATCCTCCTGCCGCCGTCAGGCGGGCTAACCCTTGCTCTAGCCCTTGCCGATCGCGGTTTTCAGCAGATGCAGGCTGCGGCTGTAGAGCGAGGTGACGGCCGCATAGTCCATCTGGTTGGCCGACACTTTCAGCATCTGCTCCTCGAGATTGACCGCGTTGCCGGCCGGGCGGGTCTGGAACCCGCTCTTGCCGCGATCGTTGTCGAAGCTGTCGGGCGCCCCGGACGCCGCCATGTGGGTGGTGCTGGTCTGCATCATCGGCAGCGTCCCCACGCCGCCGCCGACCGTGGCGCCGGCCCGGTCGAACTTCGGCTCGACCAGGTCGCGCGGCCGGAAGCTCGGCGTGTCGGAATTGGAAATGTTCTCGGCGAGCACCCGCTGGCGCTCCTGGTGCCACTGCATCTTGGTGCGCAACGCCGACAGGATCGGGAGATCGTTCATGGCCATTGCCGCGGCTCCGTTAACCTCTGGGCTCTTCCGAGGTAGGCAGAATTTGCCCGGTGTATGGTTAACAGGCGGTTAAAATGCCGGACGGATCCGTGGAGAACGCCGCAACTGCGGCCTGCGAGCGCATTTTCGCCACGAATGCTGCGTTAACCAGCACAAACCAAGACAGCGTGGGGCGCTGAGAAGTCGTTTTGGGACAAGCGATTCTTGGTTTATTAATAGAACAGCCGGCTGCAAGCCGCTGGGAATTAAGAAATAAGGCGAATCTCGGGCGCGATTCGCTGCGCAAACCGCACCTATCAATCCGCGCCCGTTGATGGCGAAAGCTGAGGAAGGCCAAGATGGCCGGGGACTCCAATATGCAGGTCATTACATTCGTCTTGGCATTCGTTGTCGTGCTGGCGCTGATCGGCGTGACCGCATGGCTCGTCCGCCGCTTCGCCGGAAACCGCCTCGGGGCCAACGCCAACCGTGGGCGCATGCCGCGCCTGGCGGTGATCGACGCTGCCGCCGTCGACGGGCGGCGCCGCCTGGTGCTGGTCCGCCGCGACAACATCGAGCATCTGCTGATGATCGGCGGCCCCACCGATATCGTCGTCGAGCCGAATATCGTCCGCGCGATCCCCGCGCGCGATCAAATGTCGACCCGCCCCGCGGTCGCAGCCGATGCCGCGCCGCCGCGCGTGGCGCCGCTTCCGGATGCAGCCTGGAACGAGAGCGAAGCCGCCCGCTCCGAGAATTTCGACCTTCCCGAGCCGGAGCTGCCGCCGCGTCAGACGCGGCCCTCCTTCGCCGACGAGCTGCGCCGGCCCCCGCCGCCGATCGCCGAGCGTCGCAGCGATCCGCTCGCGGGCTTCACGCCCGAACGCGGCGAGCCGCGTTCCGATCCGATGCCGCCACGCCTGCCGCCGCGCTCCGAGCCGGTCGTCCCGCGTCCGCCGCGCGCCGCCGAGTCGCCGAAGGCGCCGCCACCGCTGCGCACAACCGAGCGCGCCGTGACGCCGCCGCCACCGCCTCCCCAGGCACCGCCGCCGGCTGCAACGCAGACGCCTCCGGCTCCGCCGCCTCCATCGAACGCTGACGCCAATCTCGCCGAGATGGCGCAACGGCTCGAAGCGGCGCTGCGCCGCCCGACCGGCGCCGGCGAGACCGTCGCGCCGCCGGTTGCGCCCGAGGCGCCGCCGGCGCGCCCGCAGCGCAGCGAGCCGCCCGCCCCGCCCGCCGGCGGACAGAAGAGCGGGTTCGAGAATCTCGAGGACGAGATGGCCTCGCTGCTCGGCCGACCGAAGAATCCTTCGTGAGGCCAGGGGCAGTCCCGCGTAGAGTTTTTTTCATCGCTGTCCTGATCGCCGCCGGATCCCTCGCTGATCCGGCGATGGCGCAGGATATCAGCATCAATCTCGGCGGCGGCAATGGCGGCGTGACCGAGCGCGCGATCCAGCTGATTGCGCTGCTCACGGTGCTGTCGATCGCGCCGTCGATCCTGATCATGATGACGTCGTTCACGCGCATCGTGGTCGTGCTCTCGCTGCTGCGCACCGCGCTCGGCACCGCCACCGCGCCGCCGAACTCGGTGATGATCGCGCTTGCGATGTTCCTCACCGCCTTCGTGATGGGGCCGGTACTGCAGAAATCCTATGACGACGGCATCAAGCCGCTGGTCGCCAACCAGATCGGCGTTGAGGACGCGTTGCAGCGCGCCTCGGTCCCCTTGCGCGGCTTCATGCAGAAGAACGTCCGCGAGAAGGATTTGAAGCTGTTCATGGACCTCTCCGGCGAGCCGCCGCCGGCGACGCCGGAGGAGATGTCGCTGCGCATCCTGGTGCCGGCCTTCATGATCTCCGAGCTGAAACGCGCCTTCGAGATCGGCTTCCTGCTGTTCCTGCCGTTTTTGATCATCGACCTCGTGGTCGCCTCGGTCCTGATGTCGATGGGCATGATGATGCTGCCGCCGGTGGTGGTCTCGCTGCCGTTCAAGCTGATCTTCTTCGTGCTGGTCGACGGCTGGGCCCTGGTCGCCGGCAGTCTGGTGCAGAGTTACGGGGGGTAGCGCCCTGCGAAACATTCATGGCCCGTCAGCTGGATCGGCCACACCGTTGCACTATCATGCGCGGCACCGCATCCAGGGAGCCGCGCCGTGCAGCAGCCATTCGACCGCGCCGCAGAAGATCTCGGCAACGCCATCCATCTCGAACATGTCAACGTGCAGGTGCCGGACCAGCGCCTCGCCACGCTGTTCTACGTCGCCGGCATCGGGCTGACCCGCGATCCCTATCTGATGGTCTCCGACAGCAACATGTGGGTGAACGTCGGCCGCAGCCAGTTTCATCTGCCGAGCGGCCGCCAGCAGGTGCTGCGCGGCCACACCGGCATCGTGATCGCCGGGCGGCAGGCCCTGCTGCAGCGGCTCGCCGCCGTCGCGCCCAAGCTCGAGGGCACCGCGTTCAGCTATCGCGAGCGCAATGATCACGTCGAGGCCATCTGCCCCTGGGGCAACCGCCTGCGCTGCTTTGAGCCGGACGCCGAACGGTTCGGGCGCATCGCACTCGGCATGCCCTATGTCGAGTTCTTGGTGCCGCGCGGCACGGCTGAGGCGATCAGCCGGTTCTATCCTGAGATCATGGGCATCCCCGCCGGCGTTGTGAACGGCGACGACGTCGTCGCGCGCGCAAAAGTCGGCAAGGATCAGTATCTGCAATTCCGCGAGAGCGACGCGGCACAGGGCGAATTCGACGGCCATCACATCCAGATCTACATCACGAACTTCTCGGGCCCCTACCGGCGACTGCGCGAACGCAATCTGGTCTCCCGCGAGGACAATCAATACCAGTACCGCTTCTGCGACATCGTCGATCCGGCCGACGGCCGGCATCTGTTCACCGTCGAGCACGAGGTGCGCAGCGCTACCCACCCGATGTATCTGCGGCCACTGATCAATCGCAATCCGGCGCAGACCAACCGCACCTTCGCCAACGGCTACGACCAGGCGCCGTGGGCGATGGGGCCGGACCAGTATGACGGCTGAGCGCGCGTCACGTCATGATCCGCAAATTCCAGCAAACGAGACGACATGCTTCCCTCCCAGCGCCATCTGTTCGAGATTCCACGCGAGGTCTGCTACCTGAATTCGGCGTCCTACAGCCCGCTGCCGCTGAAGACGCTCGATGCCGGCCGTGCGGCGGTCGGACGCAAGGGCCAGCCCTGGACGATCGATGCAGGATTTGCCGGCCGCCAGCACGAGCGCGCCCGTAGCGTGGCCGCCCGCCTGATCAACGCCGCACCAGACGATGTCGCGCTGATCCCCGCGATCAGCTACGGCGTCGCGACGGTGGCGAAGGCGCTGAGCATTCCGCGCGGCACGCGCGTCATCGTGCTTGAGAATGACCATTCCTCGCCGGTCCTCGAATGGCGCGCCCGCGCCGAGGCGCAGGGCTTCGTCGTCGACACTGTACGCCAGCCCGCCGACGGCGACTGGACATCGGCGGTGCTGGCAACGATCGAGCGGCCAGGCGCGCCGCCGGTCGGCCTCGCCTCGATCTCCTCGGTGCACTGGTCGGACGGCGGCATGATCGACGTCGACAAGGTGCAGGCCCTACTGCGGGGGCACGGCGCGATGTTCGTCATCGACGCGACGCAGAGCGCGGGTGTCGTGGCGATGGACGTGACGAGGCTCGACCCCGACGCCGTGATGTTTCCGACCTACAAATGGCTGATCGGCCCCTACGGCCGTGCCTTCCTCTACATTGCAAAACGCCACCAGAACGGCGTGCCGCTGGAGCAGACCTCCAGCGGCCGCCGCAACGTCAACTCCGAGAACCCGGTCTATTTCAGCGATCTCGGCTATGTCGACAACGCCACGCGTTACGACATGGGCGAGCGCGATCATTTCATCACGCTGGAGATGGCCTCGATCGGCATGGAGATGATGGCGGAATGGGGCGCCGCTGCCGTCAGCGCGCGGCTCGCGATGCTCAACGAGCGGATTGCCGACGGCGTGCGTGATCTCAAGCTCGATATGCTGGCGCGCGATCTACGTGCGCCGCACATCCTGAGCCTCGGCATGGCCGGCGGCATCCCGAAGGAGCTGATCGCGCGGCTCGCCGCAGAGAACATCCATGTCGCGCTGCGGCTCGGCCGGATGCGTATCTCGCCGCACGTTTTCAACGACGAGGCCGATGTCGATCGCCTCGTCGCTGTCTTGACCAAAACGTTGCGCGTTTAGCTGGACTTGTGCCGCAGTCCGACGACGCCGAACAGTTCGATCGCCAACGCGATGGCCACTCCGGCCGCGCCGATCAGGAACAGCAGCGCATAGTCGCCGCCGCTGTGCGCGAACAGATACGACAGGCCATAGGCGCCCGCCGCCTGGAACAGCGCGAAGGTCGTGGTGGCCTGCGCCCAGGCTGAACGCTGGCTCGCCGCGGAATGTGGGATCAGCTCGTGGATGCGGCCGATCACCAGAGGCACGATGCCGGGCGTGAAGCCGCCGACGATCAGGCTCGACACGATCAGTGCGGCGGGCGATGTCGTCACGGCGGGCAGCGCAACCGCAACGGCCTCGATCAGGAACGCCGCGCGGAGCGCCGCGGCGAAGCCGGCGCGATCGGCGAGATGTCCCGTGAGCAACGGCCCGACCACGGCACCGATGCCGTACAGCACCCAGTAATGCGATCCCGCGGCAATCCCCTGCCCGAGCCCGCGGGCGACGAAGTCGACCAGGAACACCATGTGCGGCACCAGCGCCAGCGCGTTGAGGCCGTATTCCAGGCAGAGCGCGATCACCAGCGGCGAGCGCAGGCCATGCGACGCGACGGGCTGCTCCGCAACGCCTCGCGCGGCGGGAGCTTCGGCAGGCCACGCCTTCCAGCTGACCAGTGTCAGCACCGCCGACAGCACGCCAAGACCGTACCAGGCCTGCTTGACGCCCTGTTGCAGCAACAGCGGCACCAGCGTGCCGGACGCGGCGACGCCGAGGCCAACGCCGGCAAAGATCACGCCGCCGATCAGGCCGCGTTTGCTGGGCGCGGTATGCGGCAGGATTGCTGTTGCCGCCAGCACCATGATCACGCCGCCGCTGACGCCGGCGAGAAAGCGGAAACCGAAGAACCAGATGAAGGAGATCGGCACCGCGCAGGCAAAGCAGGTGATCGCGGCCAGCGCCATCATGCCGCGCAATGTCCATACCGAGCCGATCCGCGCGCCGAGATCGCGGGCGATGAGCGCACCGGCGAGATAGCCGGCAAGGTTGGCCGCACCGAGATAGACCGCTTCCGCCGGCGTGAACCACTTAGCGGCGATCAAAGCCGGGATCAACGGCGTGTAGGCGAAGCGCGCCAGTCCGAGCCCGACCAGCGAGGCGCATAACCCTGCGGCCGCGGACAGCCACAGCGGCCCGCCGGCATCCCGCCGCGGCGCGGCGTGCTGGCGCCTGTGATGATCGACATTGGCTGACATGGACATCGCAGTAGGCGCTCCGGCCGTTCGTGAAAAATGATTAGTTGCGATCGCAGCAATCGTTCGCAGCGATCACGGCTCACCTCTCCCGACCGGGAGAGGTGCACAATTCGGTTTGGGAAAAGCCTTCAGCGGGAAGATTTGGACGCCGCAGCGGCAGCGAGCTTCTTGCGATAGTCGAGCGCGGGCAGCCCGCCCCAACCCCAATTGTCGGTGTTGACTTCCTCGATGACGACGAACGTCGACTCCATCGGCTTGCCGAGCACGTCGCGCAGCAGTTCGCTGGCGCCCTTGATCAGTGCGGCTTTCTGCTCCGGCGTGGTGGACGACGCCCCCGGCGCCGTCCCCTCACGCGTGACCTGGATGGTGACGATAGGCATGATACGCTCCATCGTGCTCGTTAGTGGCCGGCGCTCTGGCCGCCGTCGACATGCAGGATCTCGCCGGTGACGAAGCCCGCGCCTTCCAGGAACAGCACGGCGTCGACGATGTCCTTGGCTTCACCCATGCGTCCGACCGGATGCTGCTTGGCGAGGAAGTCGTGCGTTGCCGGCGCGTGCATCGGTGTCCTGATCACACCGGGCGAGACCGCGTTCACGCGGATGCCCTTGGCGGCATATTCGATGGCGAGCGACTTGGTGGCGGCGTTCAGGCCGCCCTTGGTCAGCGAGGCCAGCACCGAGGGAACGTTGCTGTTGGCGTGATCGACGAGGCTGGTCGTGATCTGCACGATGTGTCCGGAGCCCTGCTTCTCCATCTCCCTGGCGGCGCGGCGGGTGATGTAGAAGAAGCCGTTGAGATTGGTCGCCAGCACCTGCGCGTAGTCCTGGTCGGTGTAGTCGGTGAACGGCTTGGCAAGGAAGATGCCGGCATTGTTGACCAGCGTGTCTATGCGGCCGAAGCGCCCGAGCGCCTGCTTGACGATGCGGTCGGCGACTTCGGGATCGCCGATGTCGCCTGCGACGGTCAGAACGTCGCTGTCGGTCGACGGCTTGATGCTGCGGGAATTGGCGACGACGCGCCAGTTGCGGTCGCGATAGCCCTTGACGATGGCCTCGCCGAGGCCCTGCGACGCACCGGTGACGATGGCAACCTTCTGCTCTGCACCCATGATCTCTCTCCATCTGTTGCTGAAGCGACCCAGCGCCGCTTCGATGGAGAGCAAGCTAGATACATCCGCTTTCCGCGCGAATGCCCGCTATTCGGCAGACACTCTTCCGCGGCGCGAACGACCGGCGTCATCGGGCTTTCGCGCCAGCCTTGCTGGCCTCGCGCGACAGCCGCTCGAAATAACGCTTCAGCCGCGGCGTCGCGAAATCGACGAAGGCGCGCACCTTCGGCACGTCGAAGCGGCCCTGCGGCGCCAAAAGATGTACCGGCAGCGGCGGATGCTCGTCGCCGGCGAGCAGGATCTGCAACCGCCCGTCACGGATTTCCTCGGCGATGTGATACGAGAACAGCCGGGTGATGCCGTGTCCTTCGCTGGCCGAGGCCACCGCCGCGCGCACCGTGTTGACGACCAGCCGTGGCGTGAACTGGACCGCGCGCGCGATCTTCGACTTCGCGGCCGGCGGGAAGCTCCAGGAGTCGAGCCCGAAATGCGTCATGGCGATGATCTGGTGCTTCGCCAGATCCGCCGGCTCGGCGATCAGCGGATGCTGCGCGAGATAGCCGGGCGATGCCGCCACCACGCGGCGCACCTCGCCGAGCTTGATCGCGATGAAACTGGAATCGGCGAGATGGGCGATACGCAGCGCGACGTCGATCCCCTCGTCGATCAGATTGACGGTGCGATCGAGCATCACGAGCCGTACCGACACCGCCGGATAGTCCGTCATGAAGGCATCGAGCACCGGCCGCAGCACGTCCTCGCCGACCACGACCGGCGCGGTGACGGTCAGCGTGCCGCGCGGCACTGACCGCTCGCCGCCCGCCGAGATATCGGCCTCCTCGAGCTCGCCGAGGATACGACGGCATGCGGCCGCATAGCGCTGGCCGGCATCGCTCAGCTTCAGCGAGCGCGTCGTGCGATGTAGCAGCTCGGCGCCGACATTATGCTCTAGGAAAGCGATCGCCCGGCTGACCGCCGCCGGCGAGCGCCGCAGTTTCCGCCCGGCACCGGCGAGGCTACCCTCGTCGACCGCCGCAACGAAGACCTTCATGGCGTCGATGCGGTCCATCGATCCCCCGCTTCGCGGTCGCCGTTACTCCTTCACGTCATACTGCTTGCTGAGGTGGTCGCCGATCTGCACCAGCATCGCGACGCATTCGGGATAGCCGGGCCTCGCCACCGTGGCGTCATCGGCGCTGGCGCGAAACTCCCAGCTGTCGCCGTCGCGCAGCACGGAGATGTCGATGCCGTCGGGGCAGTCGGCATGGGCCTTCAGCTCGGCCCGCGCCATCGCGATGAGTTCGGCTTCGGTCTTGATCGGCTTGCTCATGTAACGACGTCCTCCCGGCGTTGTCCAACGGACGCCATGGTTGCCGATTTGACGGCACGATGTCGAGAGCACGCGTGCGATCACAACCAGTTGCAATTGACAAAATGCTCGTCCCCGGCGAACATTCGGCAGGGTCGATACCACCCGCCGCTTGCATCCCACCCGGGGACGGTGAAGGTATCAAGCCATGTTTCAGGCTTCCTTTGCCCGCACGAACGGGTCAGCAACGCAAGCCCCTGACGCTTTCCGTTCGTCGATGCAAAGGTTGATCCCATGCGCGACTTTCGTGATGCCAAGGCCATGGCGCAGACGCTGCGCGAAGCGCTCGGCGCCAAATCGATCCCCCTCACCCACAGCGACAGCCTGGAGCTGATCGCCAAACTGTTCGGCCAGCGCGACTGGAACACGCTGGCGGCACGGATACAGGCGGCCGGCGGATCCGCCGATGTGCCGGCTTCTGCTCCGCGATCGCCGCCGGACGTCGTGCGGCAAGAGATCGCAGTCGCTGCGGCGGTGCTCGACCGCTATGCCGGCTTCTACCAGCTCAGCGAGCAGGCCGTCCTCAGTGTGATGCGTGAGGATCACCACTTGGCTGTACAGCTCACCGGGCAACGTGCCGTACCGTTCTTTGCGGAGAGCCAGACCGGGTTTTTCGCCAGGGAAGTCGACGCGCAGATCAGCTTTGTCATCGCGGCTGACGGTCAGGCGACGTCACTGATCCTGCATCAAAATGGCGACAAGCCGATGCCGCGTATTGACGCTGCAATCGCGAAGCAGATTGCGGATCGCACCGCGGAGCGCGTGAAAAACCAGTCGCCGGCTCCCGGAACCGAGGCCGCGCTCCGCCGCCTGATCGAGGGGGTCGCATCGGGACAGCCCGACTATGCGGACATGACCCCTGCGCTCGCCGCGGCGACCCGCGAGCAATTGCCACACCTGCAGCCTTTCCTAGCCGACCTCGGCGCGATCGAATCCACCCGCTTTCTCGGCGTCGGCGCGCAGGGCGAGGATGTCTACAGTGTGCGGCACGCCAACGGTGCCTCGCATTGGCGGATCGCGCTCGACGCCACCGGGATCATTTCGACCGCGTGGGTGTCTGCAGGGCCGTGAGCGCCAGCGCTGCTACGGCGCCGCGCTGGCGCGGCGCTCGCCCTTGATCGCCGGCAGCGCGCTCACCGGCGCGACCTTTGGCTTGTCAGTCACCGATCCGGTCGCGACCGGATCGGGCAATGGCGCGCGGGCGGTGGCGTCGGGGAAGCGGGTCTTCATCTCGCGGATGAAGCCGTCGAGCGTGTCGACGCTGGCGGCCATTCGCGCGATCTGGGCGAATTCGGCGCTGGACGTCGCCACCGGCTTGCTGGCCGAGTCGAAGGCGAGCTTGTCGGCATCGCCGGACATCAGCGGCGCGTATTTCTCGCGGAACCGGGACAGCCCGATGGCGTCCTCGGCAAGTGCGTAGCCGACCACGGCGCGGATGATGTCGGCCTTCTCGCCCGGGTTGAGCGGGGTGAAGTCGCGCCAGCGGTCGCCATAATAGAGTTCGATCTGCTCGGACGCCTCGCGCCAGTGCCGCGACGCCCAATAGATGTCGGAGCGCAGCCGGATTGCCTCGCGGCCGGTGATGTTCGAGATGATGTCGAGCGCGAGATCGTGCCGGCCGACGTCGCTCTGCGCGCGCGCCTCGAGCAGCAGCCGCTGCTGGCGCAGCTCGCCGGAGAGATCCGCGATCCGCGTCGAGCGCAGCGCGGCGATGGCGCGGTCGGGCTTGCGGTTCATCAGATAGACCATCGCAAGGCGCGCCGCGACCTGGGCGCGGGCCGCGCCTTCAAGCCGCTTGTCGACCTGGTATTGCAGGAGGTCGGCGGCCTGGTCGAGCAGATCGACGCCGACCAGGCGGTCGGCGAGACGGCGGATCATCTCGTCGCCGCGGCGGCCGATCGGCGTCAGTTCGCGATATTCGTAGAAGGTGCCGAGCGCATCGATCGGCGACATCTCGTCGCCCTTGGGGCCGAGGTAGAGCTGCACGAACAAGGCCGAGGCGGCATCCTGCGCCTGGCGCGATTCCGGCGCATTCGGCTGCAGCCGGGTCGCGGCACGCGTCACCGCGAAGGCGTCGGCATAGCGCGCCGTCTCGGCGTAGATCTTCGACAGCACATACAGCGTCTTCAGCTCGATATTGTCGCCGCGCCACAGCATCGACAGCAGTTCGAGCTCCTTCAGCACATCGTCGCGGCCGATCTCGCCGCGCTTCTGCTTGAGCAGCGTCTCCAGCAACCTGCCTTCGGCGGCAGCCTGGCGATCGGCCGAATTGGCGGCGAAGCGATAGGCGTCGAGCGCATCCTTCTCCTGGCCGAGGGCCTCGGCGAGCCGGCCGCGCAGCACCGCAACCGCGGGCTTCAGCTCGCCGGGAACGCCGACCACGTCGAGATCGCTCTTGCGCCGCGCGGCACCGGCATAGTCCTTGACCTCGAGCGAGGCCTTCATCGAGTCCATGGTGACGATGCGCTGCAAATCGGGCGGCAGCGTCGCCACCGCGAATTCGGCGTTCTTGAACTTCTCGCGCGCCTCGGCCCATTTGCCCTCGCGGGCGAAAGCGAGCCCCTTCCACAATTGGGAATCGTAACCGTTGCCGATCACCGGATTGGCGAGATCCTTCAGGCCCTGCGCCGGGTGGCCGATCAGGATGCTGGCGACCGCGTGCACCATCACCACCGACGCCGTCTCGCTGCCGCGCTTGCTCTCGGACAGGATCAGATTGGCGACACCATGGGCTTCCTGGTACATGCCGCGCGCCATGTAGAAATCGGCGAGATCGAGCCGTGCCTGCGGCAGCTGCTCGGCATTGGCCGACGCGGCCGCCGCGATCAGGCCGTCGAGCTGCTTGAGGAACGTCTCCGACTGGTTCTTGCGCCACTCGTCCGGATCGAACAACGGCTTCACCGCCGCGGTCGCGCGCTCGGCGGCGACGTCGGCCGATGACAGCGTCAGGCCGCCCGGCCGGCCCAGCATCACCTTGTCGGCGCCGACCTCGGCCTTGACGTCGTCCGCGTTCGGATGAACCACGACGCCGTGGATCGATTCCAGCAGCGACAGCTCGACGAAATCCTGCCGCTTGATGATGCCGCGGGTCGGCGGCGGCGCGGTCACCACCCAGAGCGTATCGCCGGCGTCGGGATCGACCAGTCTGTGCAGCTGGCCGGGATTGGCGAGCGGTACGCTGACATTGGCGAGCGAGGGCTCCGAGATGTTGCGCACCACGGTGAGCGGCAATGGCGGTTTCTGCACCCGGTCGGCAAAGGTCAGCGTCCAGCTCACGCCGCGCGAGCGGTCGTCGCTTTCGAGCGACGGCATCTGCGGCCGGTTGAGGCGGAAGCGCACCGCCTGGCCCTTTTCCAGCGCGATCCGGCTGACATCCGATATCAGCGAGCCGGCCTTGGCGCGGACTGGATCGACGTCGATCGCCTCAGCCGTGTCGAACACCATCCAAACCGTGTCGGCGCGGCGGAATAGCGCCGCCGGCGTCGCGCCGGGGAATGAGAATGTCACGCGCAAGCCGTCGCTGTCCCGCTGGGCCTCGACCGCGGGCTTGCCGCCGGCACGGGCCTCGGCAGCAGGCGGCGATGGCGCCGCAGCCGCCTTCGGCGCTTCCATCGCCGGCGCGGCGGCGACAGCGGGCACCGGCTTCGGTGCGTTGGTCACGGGCGCCGTGTTCTGTTCCGCCGCAGAGCCGGCGCCACCGTCGTGCGGCGGGGTCGGCACAGCAGCGTTCTCGGCGTTGGCCGCAGGTGCGGCCGCGATTTTCGGCAGCTCCGGATCGGGCAGTTCCGATCGGGGCTGCTCCGTTTTGGCGGGCGCGGCCGCCGGTTGCTCGCTCGTGGCTTGCTCCGGCTTGAGCGGCTCAGAGTGCTGCGGTTCGGACTTGGCAGGCTCGGACTTCGCCGGTTCGGATTTGGACTGTTCGGGCTTGATCTCGATCTTGGCCTGCTGGGCGATGCTTTCCGATGTCACCGGCGCGACCGCCGCGGCGCCTTTCGGTTTGGCGCGCGGCGTCGGCAACAATGAGCTCAGCGAGGGCTTTGCCGCCTGCTGCTCGTTCTGCTGGAAGGCGACGTCGACGATATAGTTCTTCTCGTCGCGGAACGAATGCACGTCGACATCGCCAATCAGCGACACGTCGACCGCCGAGGTGTCCGTGTCGGCGCGCGCGCTGATCGACGCGACATTCGGCGGGGCGGCGACCTTGGCATCGGCAAGGTCGAAAGTCAGGACCGAATTGAACGACAGCGTCAACTTCTGCTCGTTCAGCACCGAGGAGACGCTGACCCCGTCGGGCACCTCGAACACGAAGCGGACGAAGGTGGGTTGCACCAGCGCGCGAACCCGGACCGGCGGCTTCTTCCTGGCGGCGTCGGCGGCACGCTGCATGCGCAGCAGGCGCTCGGCGGCGCGGGCGCGCTCGGCAAGCTCGCGGATCACCTCCTGCGGCAGCGACGGCGGCGGGCCGGTCCAGCTGTCGGGCAGGAAGTCGATGAAGATGCGCTCGCCGGCGGTCATGGTGTTGATGCTGACGCGGCGCGCCAGCGACAGACGGATCGCCGAGCCGTCGGGATCGCGGCGCGCGGCCCCGACATAATCGGGCACCGCATCCTGCAGTTTCTCGACGGGGATATCGACCGGTCGCCTGAAGCGGATCACGATGATCGAGCCGGCGGTCGTGACCTCCGACTCGACATCCTCCTTCAACTTCAGCACCAGCCGGGCATAGCCGTTCGCGGCAGAGAATGTCGCCTCACCGGGCACCGGGTCTTCGGCGCGCACCGCGGTCGGAAATGTAAGGGTTGTAAGCGCAAGGCCGGCGGCAAGCAGGCACAGACGCGCGGTCCGCGCCCAGGCGCGGCCTAGCGACCATGTTCCAGCGGCAGCGGTTCGCGCCATCTCGAAACGTCTTCTCGGGACCCCAGCCACACCAAGCGCGAAGCGCCCTCGCCCACGCCTCCCGATCTTGGATCGGGCGGCGTTAAGGAGCTGTTAACGTCAACGGATTGTTTCGGACCGGCCCCTGCCACGGAATGACTGTGTACTATAGTTGACAAATCGACCGCATCGTGTATGATAATACACATGATCCAGGTCGTTCAGACCGACGCTTTTGCGCACTGGCTCAACTCGCTAGCCGACATGAAAGCGGTCGCCCGGATCGGCGCACGCATCCGGCGTCTCGAACTCGGAAATCCAGGCGATGTGAAATCGGTGGGCAAAGGCGTGAGCGAAATGCGGATCGATTACGGCCCCGGCTACCGGGTGTATTTCACGCGTCGAGGCAAAACCATCGTGCTCCTGCTTTGCGGTGGCGACAAGCGAACCCAAAGCAAGGACGTCAAGGCGGCCCAGAAGATGGTGAGGGAGATTTGAGATGCCGCTCAAGACGACCAAGTTCGACATCAAGGATCA
The DNA here is from genome assembly GCF_020194035.1 of Bradyrhizobium sp. BRP56. Taxonomy (NCBI): domain Bacteria; kingdom Pseudomonadati; phylum Pseudomonadota; class Alphaproteobacteria; order Hyphomicrobiales; family Nitrobacteraceae; genus Bradyrhizobium; species Bradyrhizobium sp. BRP56. The sequence continues at coordinate 135,563 of NZ_JADYVV010000010.1, read as the reverse complement.
TCTGAAGACGCTGGAGCAGCAGATCGCCTATCTCGAAGCGGCGCTGGAAGAGGACGATCCCTCGTTCATCGCGACAGCTATCGGCGACATCGCCAGAGCTCGCGGCGTATCGCAGTTTTCGCGCGAAACCGGCTTAAGCCGCGAAGTGATCTACAAGTCATTCCGGCCCGGCGGCAATCCGACTATTGAAACCCTGAACAAGGCGACAAAAGCGCTCGGTTTGAAGCTGAAGCTTGTTCCGAGCGCCGCCTAGCTGCGCAGATAGCGGTGCGCGCTATCCTCGCAGAACTGGAGTCAGCCAGGGGCCCGCTGCGCGGCTGTGACCGGACAGGATTTGGCCTTGCAACGAGGCTTACTCCGCGCTGCCGGGTACCGTGCGCAAATACGCCACGATGGCATCGAGGTCATCGGGACTGATCCGGGCGTAGTAGTGGTATCCCATCGGTCGACCGAGACGGCTGCCGTCGCGGCTGACACCTTCGGTGATCGCACGCTTGATCTCGTCATCGCTCCATGTGCCGATCCCATTGGTCTTGTTCTGCGTGATGTTGCGTGAAACCGAGATTCCCCACGGCCCGGAAAATTTGACGCCACCGGCGCCAAGGCTGCTTTTGTATTCTCGTCCCCTCGGTCCAATGGGCGTATGGCACGCCATGCAATGCGCGATCGTGACGAGATAGAATCCCTTCTGCACCTTGTCGCTCATCATCGGTTCGGCGAACGCGTTCTCGCCGCCCGGCGGAACGTTCTCGACCTGAGGCACCTTGTAGATCGGATCGGGCACCTTGTTGTGGACTGGCGTGATCGTACGCAAATATGCGACGACCGCGTCGAGATCATTTTCAGTCAGGATGTGATAGAAGCTGGTCGGCATGACCATCGCGGTATGCACACCCTTTGGGGTTTGCCCGGTCCGCAGCAGTTTCTTGATATCGGCATCACTCCAGTTTCCGATGCCTGTTTCCTTGTCTGGCGTGATGTTGGCGGCATGCACCGTGAAGGGAGGCTCGTCCCAGTATCCTCCACCCGAAAACGCCTTCTCCGAAACGTCGCCGTTCGGTCCCTTGGGCGTGTGGCAATTGCCGCAAGCCAGAATGCCGTTGACGAGGTAATCGCCCCGTTTGACCAGTTCGGATTGGGCCCATGCCAGATTGGTGGTGGCGATGACGACAAGCATCATGAACAGGCTACGCATGTTGGTTTCCTCGAAATTTCTTGGTGATGAAGAATTCAATTTCTGATCGGGCGCAGCTTCGCGCCCGGCACAAGAGCAATTCAATCAATCAACTCAAGCCGCGGTCCATGCGACCACAATCACGGAAGGCCAAAAGTAGCGAAATCGCGCTCGCCTTCCTCACGCCAATGCTAGACCCGCATCAAGCGCTTTGGCAATGTCCGCGATGGCTCGGTTGCAATGGCCTTGGCGCCGCCAGCGTTACGGTTGGCTCCGCGCCAATGGCAACGCCCCTGATTTATCGCGGCGGTGGAAGCCCAGCACTGGACACTCCCGCGATGTTACGGAGGTTCGAGTGAGGTACTCCGAACTCAGACTGCCGCGACCTCTCGCTCGCCGTGCGCCGCTTGCCGCGTCTGCATGCTCTCCCGGACCAGCAACCAGCAGAACAGGATGATGACCGGAGAACCAAAAGGCAGCGGCTTCACGACCGACAGCTGATAGAGGACAGGTAGGTAGAAGACCATCGGCGCGAGAAACGTCACGCCAAGGACCATTTTCGACCAGGCCGGAAAGCCGACCCTCAACCATTCGCTGAGCATCCAGGCCAGCGGCAGCGCCATGATGAGCATGTCGTAGAACAGGCAGAACGGCGTAATCAGGAGGCAGGTGAGCACGATGATCGAGCGTTCAGTGGCAGCACTGATCTTCTGACGCAACATCCAGACCAGCACACACGTCATGCCCAGCGCCACGAGGCCGTGAATGATAAAGGCCGTGTTGACGCCGGCGCCGAGCAGGCGCGCTGTCGCGTAAACGCTCTGCAGCAATGAAAACTCGACGTCGCCGTTCTCGAGAGCCTGTCGGGCCGAGTGAGAGACGTCGAGGAAGTTGAGCCACGTATCCAGGCCGAACAGCAGCGCGGACAGCACGACGAGCGAAATCGACGACATGCCTGCCCAGATCAGCGTGCGCCAGCGACCTGTGACGATCAGGGCGATCGGCACGGCCAGCGCCAGGTGCGGCTTGATCACCATCAGCCCGAGGATCGCGCCCGCGAGCTTTGGCCTCCGGTCCATGATGTTGAGACCGCACCCAAGGATCGATGCCGTCAGAAAGGCGTTCTGCCCCGCCACGGCATTAAGATAGACCGGCGCATAGGCAAGGATCGCGACCAGGCACCAAGGCGTTCGCAAGATACGCCAGATCACCGCGGCGAACGACGCCGCCGTCATACCAATGAACACGAACAGCGAGACGAAATACGGCGCGAGCGCGAGCGGCACGCACAAAAGCAGCATCGTCGGCGGATAGAAGAACGCCTCGTAGCCCTCTCGAAGGTATGGAGCTTCCGCGAGCAGATGCAATTCGGGCACATAAACCTCGGCGGGATGCCCGGCCAACACCTGGAGCGACGCTGCCCAGAACGTCAGGAAGTCCGAGCCGAGCAGAAAATTATTCGCGCCATAGCCGCCATCGCGGTAAAATAGCAAAAGCGACCTCGCGAGGGTCAGCACCAGCACAATTGCGACACCACTCACGTACAATCGGGCGCGCGGCGCGGTGAGCCATGGCATGTCTTTCAGCATTGGCAATTCCCAAAACACCACCTTGAGACATAGCGACTTCAATTCCAGAATGACAAATCGGTTGCAACTTAACGCTACCGTTTAAGGCTACCATAACCGGCGTACACTTCTCGGCGTCGATAGGCGTTTGGCTTCGCGGAGACCCCGTCGAGCCCACACCATCGGAGACGGCGAACATCCGCGTCTGCATCGAGAGGATTACCCCCGGTCCATCGGGCATGCGCGGAACTCCCAGCGATTAACCCAACGCCGCATGGAGATCGGCCACTCGCTTGCGCCACCGCCAGTTGCGGTATACAACCGCTTACATTTCAAGCAATTCTTAGTTTCTGGCAGTTTCATGAACGGATTTGGAATGGTGCGCGCCCGTGCGGAGCGCAACGGATACGACCGTGCATTGGCCATTGCCTGCCTCATCGTGTTGGGCTTTACCCTGTACTGCGTGTTACCGAAAGTCGTTGACGGTACCGGCGCGACCGGGCTCGACTTTTCGTGCTTTTGGAGCGCGGGGAAAATGGCTCTCGATGGCCATGCCGCCACCGCCTACGATTGGCCGCGGTTGCGGCAAGCGATCATTCAAATACATCCCAGCTTGAACTACGCTCCGTTCCCCGTTTACGAGGTACCGATACCGTTTTTCTACCCGCCGTTTTTTCTCTTTGCGGCGGCACTGCTGGCACTGCTGCCGTTTCCGACCGCGTTCTGGATCTGGAGCACCGCAAAGCTGCTGTGCTGGGCGCTCGTTGTTTCCGCCATCCGGCCGCGCTTCGCCGTACTGCTGCTGGCATTCGCCGTGCCGGCCGTCCTGTACGATTTCATTGTCGGCCAGAGCTCCCTGCTCGCGGCATCGCTGCTCGGCGCCATTCTGCTGACGCTGGACCGGCGACCGATCGTCAGCGGCTTCCTGATCGCGCTGCTGATCTTCAAGCCGCAATATGGCGTCCTGCTTCCCCTCGTTCTAATAGCTACCGGACGCTGGACCGTCTTCATCACAGCCAGCTTGGTGACACCGGTGCTCTTGCTGCTCACCGGGCTTACCTTCGGCTGGGACACTTTTGAGGGGTTCCGCGAAGCGGCCGTCTTCGCGACGACGCAGTTCCATCTCACCGGTACCCTGGCCTGGTACAAACTGCAGAGTGTCTACGGCGTGCTTCGGTTTGCCGGTTTTGGCTATGGATCGGCCATGGCATTGCACGTCGCGGTCGCTGCGGCAGCCGCGACGTGGACGCTGATCATATGGCGTCGCAACGTCAGCTTCGCCGTCAGGGCCGCGAGCCTGCTCGTCGCGACGTTGCTCGTATCTCCCTACTTCGCGATCTACGATACGGCGCTACTGGCTCTCGCGCTCATCTTTCTGATGAACGCGCCCATGGCCGAACATGGCTCGCTTCTCTCGAATCGCTCCGAACTACGGATCGGGTTCGGCGTGCTTGTCCTGGCGGGGTTTACCTACCCGGTCGCACTCGTGCCCGTCGGTCCGTTCATGTGCGCGACCCTCATCGCGATGATCTGGATGCGATGCAGGCAACCCGGTGTTAAGTCGGATCTGGCTTACGGCTGAGGGGGCCACCGCCAATTGACGGACTCTTAGATAGCTCCCATCAATTCGTCTTCGGCGTGAGCATCTTGCCTTCGATCTTGGGAAGATCGTCGGTCGAGGCCGATTTGTCGCCGCCGGCACGGCGGGCGAGTTCGACCGTGAGCCGTTCGGCGGCTTCCGGCTGCATCAGGCCGAGGATGTCGGACATCTTGCGCGGCTGGATCTGCGAGGCGATCTGGTAGAGCACATTCATTTCCAGACGATCGAACACCTTCGCGGCGTCCTTCGGCTTCATGTTCTCGTACATGGTGACGATGCCCTTGAAGCGCGCGGCATCGGCTTCCGCCTTTACCGCGGCATCGGCATTCGTCTTGGCATCATTGGCCTTGGCCTCCTCGACCTTGGCCTCGATGCGCTTCTCGGCGGCCTTCAGCAGGCTTTCGCGGATCTCGACCTCGCGCGCGCGCGTCTCGAGCTCCTGGCGGCGCGACTGCAACCGTTCCAGGATCGCGCGCTCCGACGCCGACACCAGCGCGGGCGCATCCAGATTGACGACAACGCCATCGGGCTTGGACGGCTCCGCGGCCGGGGCGGCCGGCTTCGGCGCCTCATCCTTCTTGGCCTCCTTGTGCTCGACCGATCCCGTGATGTCGCCGGGATCGCCCTTGACCTTGCTATCAACAACCGCAGCCTTGCCGGCGCCAGGGAAATTGAAGTTCTGCTGCGCCCAGGACGGGCCGGCCGCGCCGGCCGGCGGCGTATCGTCGGCAAACACGTAACCGCCATCGAGCACGAGGCCGGCGACCTTCAGCACCATCAGGCCGAAGATCGCGACCAGCACCACGGGCATCACTCTGATGTCACGAAGCAACTTCATGCAGCGAGGCCGCCGGCCCTCCTGCGCTCGGTGAAGGCTTCAGCCGCCGCGGCAACCGCGTGCGCGGCCGAGACCCTGGGCGCCGGCGCCGCTGGCGCGGCGGGCGCAGCCGCCGGTGCCTGGGCGGGCTCGGACGGCCGCGCGGCCATCGCGATCTTGGACAGGCGGCGCACCACGTGGTCGCCCTCCGCCAGCTGGTTCTTCAGCAGTGCCGACATCTGCGTCGCCGCATCGAGCTGGTTGCCGAGGTTCTCATTGACGTCGCGCACCGCGTGCTTCAACCCGCCGATCGCCCGCTCGGCGATCTCGGTCGCGGTGATCAATTCGGCGATCGTCGCCTTCAGCGAATGCTCGTCGGCCTTCAGCCGCTGCAGGCGCTTGTTGAGCAGCCAGCAATAGCCGATCGTCAGCATCAGCAGCACGGCTACCAGACTCTCGATTGCTAGTCCAAGCACATGACTCATGGTGCCTCCATCATCTTGGTCCGCTCGTCCGCCTTCTCGAACATCGCGAAGGTGGTTTGGGGTTTACGCAAATTCTTGGTGACGCGGATCGCGACACGGTCGCCGACCCGGCCCATGCGCCCTTCCGTCAGGGTGACGTTGCCGCAGCGTACCGAGACCAGCGCGTCGGAGCGGATATCCAGCGGCAGGGTGTCGCCGACCTTGAGCTTCATCAGCTCCTTCAGCGGGATATCGGCTTCATAGAGCACCGCGTCGACCGAGATCTCGGCCTGCGCCACTTCGGTGGCGAAATGGCCTTCCCAGATCGGGTCGCGGCCGAACTTTTCGCCCATGAACATCTGCAACAGCACGTTGCGGATCGGTTCGATGGTAGCGTAGGGCAGCAGCAATTCGACATTGCCGCCGCGGTCTTCCATGTCGATGCGCAGGCGCACCAGGATCGCGGCATTGGCCGGGCGGCTGATCGCGGCAAAGCGCGGATTGGTCTCGAGCCGGTCGATCGTGAAGGTCACCGGCGACAGCGGCCGGAACGCCTGCTCGGCATCCGACAGCACCACCTCGACCAGGCGCTTGACGAGGTTGGTCTCGATCGTGGTGTAGGGCCGGCCCTCGATCTTGAGCTGGGTCTGACCGCGGCGGCCGCCAAGCAGCACGTCGATCATCGAATAGATCAGGTTGGAGTCGACCATGGCGAGGCCGAAATTCTCCCACTCCTCGGCCTTGAACACCGAGAGCACCGCGGGCAGCGGGATCGAGTTCATGTAGTCGCCGAAGCGCACCGAAGTGATGCGGTCGAGCGAGACCTCGACGTTGTCGGAGGTGAAATTGCGCAAGCTGGTCGTCATCAACCGCACCAGGCGGTCGAACACGATTTCGAGCATCGGCAGACGCTCGTAGGACACCATCGCGGAATCGATGATGGCGCGAATGCCGGAATGGTCGTCGAGGCTGACGTCGCCGACCGTGAAGCCGAGGAGATTGTCGATCTCCTCCTGCGACAGCACGCGCTCGCCATTGGTGTTCTTGCCGCCGAAGTCGCGGCTGCCGTCCTCAACCATGGCGGCCCATTGCAGCGCCATGTTCTCGGTGAGCTCGTTCTTGGCGGCTTCCGCCGCGGCCGCCTCGGGATCCTCGGAATCGAGCGAGGCTTCCCATTGGGCCGCAATGGCGTCCTGGTCCATCTGGTCGTTGCCGGCCATGGCTTTACATCCACCCCGTCACTGGATCACGACTTCCTTGAACAGCACCGCGTTGACCTGGTTGGGTGCCAGCGCGAGATTGACGCGCTTGGTCAGTTCTTCCTTGAGGCGGAACAGGCCGGCCGAGCCGTTGAGGTCGCTCGGGCGCAGCTCGCGCATGTAGGTCTGGAACAGGTCGGTGACGCGCGGCAGCGCCGGCTTGATCGCCTCGACCTGCTTCTCTTCCTTGACCTCGAGCACGAGCTTCAGCTTGAGATATTGCACGCGCTCGCCGGGCGCGCCGACCAGATTGACCAGCATGTCCGGCACGTCGACGAAGCTCGGCGGCTTCGGCGGCGGCGCCTCGGCGTGCTGCTCCTCGCCGTGGCCGCGCATGAAGACGAACCAGCCGCCGGCGCCCGCGCCGAGCACGACGAGGAAGCCGACGACGGCAATGATCAGCTTGAGCTTGCCCTTCTTCGGTGCGGCCGCGCCCTCGCCGCTGTCCGTCTTTTCCTCGTCCGCCATCGTCCGCTCGCTTCACTCTGAAGGATGCGAACGCGATTTGCCCCAGCCTTGGCCTGAAGACGCGATACAAATGCCGCCGGCGCACACGCGCCCCAATGCCGGCAACACTGGGGTCATAATGGTTAACGGAAGCTTAGGATTTACCATCCACTAGGAAAAAACTGCCGGGCAAACATGGTCAACAAGACCTTTCTGCCGCCCTACCGGGCCTCCAGAAAAACACCTAAGTCATTCAAATATTTGAATATTCCAAGTTGGCACGGCTTTCGCTGAGAGCACGGCGTAACCCGCGGGTTTGGGAGAACCCAATGGTTACCGACGGTCCGGCGTGAAGGTTTGGGAGAACCTGCATCGGATCACCTCACAGGGGAGAACCACCGATGCAGAATACGCTTCTGGTCGGCCTATCGAAGCAGATGGTGCTGGAACGGCAGATGGATGTCGTCTCCAACAACATCGCGAACATGAACACCAACGGCTACAAGGCCGACCGGTCGCTGTTCCAGGAATATCTGTCCTCGAACGCGCATGAGGACAATTTCGCCTCCTCCGACCGCCGCGTCTCCTTCGTGCAGGACCGCGCGACCTTCCACGATTTCGCGCAGGGCCCGACCGAAGAGACCAAGAACCCGCTCGACGTCGCGATCGACGGCAATGCCTTTCTGGTGGTGCAGACGCCGGGTGGCGAGCGCTATACCCGCGAAGGCAGCCTGCAGATCAACAATCGCGGCCAGCTGGTCACCGCCTCGGGCTATCAGGTGCTCGGCACCGCCGGCCCGATCACCTTCCAGCAGACCGACCACGACGTCTCGATCGCCGCCGACGGCAACATCACCGTGCTCGAGGGCACCTCCCGCCTCGACTCGATTCGCGGCAAGCTGCGCCTCGTCTCGTTCGCGCAGGCCCAGCGCCTGCTGAAGGAAGGCTCCAACCTCTACGCGCCGGGCGAAGGCACGCAGGCGCTGCCGGACACCAAGGCCCAGATCCGCCAGGGCTTCATCGAGAAGTCGAACGTCAATTCCGTCGTCGAGATGAGCCGCATGATCGAGATCACGCGGACCTACACCCAAATCGCCTCGCTGCTGCAGCAGCAGAGCGACCTGCACAAATCGGCGATCGAGAAGCTCGCCGACGTGCCGAACTGATCCGAGGGATTGACCGATGCGCGCACTTTATACAGCTGCGACCGGAATGGCGGCACAGGAACTCAGCGTTCAGGTGATCTCCAACAACATCGCGAACCTGCGCACCACCGGCTACAAGAAGCAGCGCGCCGCGTTCCAGGACCTGATCTACGACCATGTGCGTCGGGTCGGTGCGCAGGCCTCCGACCAGAACACCATCATGCCGATGGGCATCGACCTCGGCGGCGGCGTCAAGACCGTCGGCACGCCGCGCATGATGACCCAGGGCACGCTGTCGCCGACCGGCAACGATCTCGACATCGCGATCCGCGGCGAAGGCTTCTTCAAGATCCTGATGCCGGACGGCACCTTCACCTACACCCGCGACGGCTCGTTCCAGATGGACAATCAGGGCCGCATCGTCAACGCGCAGGGCAATTTGCTGCAGCCGACGATCACGATCCCGCAGAACGCATCCGGCCTCACCATCAATGCGCAGGGCCAGGTCTCGGTGACGCTGCCGGGCCAGACCGCATCGACCAACATCGGCCAGATCGGCCTGACCCGCTTCATCAACAAGGCCGGCCTGATGCCGATCGGCGACAATCTGTTCCAGGAAACGCCGGCCTCCGGCCAGCCGCAGGACGGCGCCGCCAACACCGACGGCTATGGCGACATGCAGCAGAGCAACCTCGAACAGGCCAATGTCGAGGTGGTCTCGGAAATCTCCGACCTGATCGCCGCTCAGCGCGCCTATGAGATGAACTCGAAGGTGGTCTCCGCCGCCGACCAGATGATGCAGTCGACCTCCAACCTGTTCCGCTGAGGATGATGTCGATGATCGCCCGCTCACTCCTGATCGCAGCCGCGCTCCTCGCCGTCACCGTGGCGCCGTCGGCCGCGCAAAGCCGCCGCGAGACCATCGCGGTGCCGACGCTACGCGCCAGCATCACGGTCGCCGACGACATTGTGCGGGTCGGCGACCTCATCGACAATGCCGGCAGCGCCGGCAGCGTCGCGGTCTACCGCGCACCGGACCTCGGCACGACAGGCACGCTGCCGGTCGCGCAGGTGCTCAACGTGTTGCGTTCGCACCAGGTGATCGGCGTCGATACCCGCGAGCTGAAGGAGATCACCGTCACCCGGCTGGCGCGCACCATCGACAGCAAGGAGATCGAGCAGCAGGTGTCGCGCGCGCTGGAGGGCCGCCACGGGCTCGGCAGGGCCGGCAACATCGCGCTGACCTTCGACCGCGATCCTGGCGACATCCGCCTCGAGGCCACCAATACCGGCGTGATGCAGCCGATCGCCGTGCGCTACGACCCGCGCTCGACGCGTTTCGACCTGACCTTCGAGATCGGCAACGACGCCGGCGCCGCGCCGTCGAAGCTGCGCTTCACCGGAACCGCGATCGAAACCATCGAGGCCGCCGTGCTGACGCGCAATGTCGAGCGCGGCGACGTGTTGAAGGCCTCCGACGTGATCGTCGAGCGCCGTCCGAAGGCCGAAATCGGCAACGACGCGGCGGTGCGCAACAGCGCCGTCGGCATGCAGGTCCGCCGCCAGCTCCGCCCCGGCCAGGCGCTGCGCGTCGCCGACCTCGCGAAGCCCGATCTCGTCACCCGCGACCAGAACGTCACGCTGATCTACCGCACCGCCGGCCTCTACCTGACGATCCGCGGCAAGGCGATGGATGGCGGCGCCGAGGGCGACACCGTCAGCGTGATGAATCTGCAGTCCAAGCGTGCCGTCTCCGGCGTCGTCACCGGCCGCGGCGAGGTCTCGATCTCGGTCGCGACCCCGCGCCCGGCGCCGACCGCCGACGCCACCGAATCCAATTCCGCTTCCGTCAAGCTGAGTTCAGTCGCACCAAACGCCGAGTAAAGTTCATGTCCCAGTACCGCATCAACCGCCTCGTCCTGACCGGTGCGCTGCTCGCGCTCGGAACGATCGCCAGCGGGTGCTCGTCGATCGACCGTCTCTCCCAGATCGGCGAGCAGCCGAAGCTGTCGTCGATCGACAATCCGACCACCCAGCCCGGCTACAAGCCGGTGCAGATGCCGATGCCGAAGCCCGAGGTCGCCTCCTACAGCCCGAACTCGCTGTGGCGCAGCGGCTCCCGCGCCTTCTTCAAGGATCAGCGCGCCGCGCGCGTCGGCGACATCCTGACCATCACGGTGAACTTCACCGACAAGGCCGCGATCGCCAACGAGACCCAGCGCAGCCGTACCAACTCCGAGGATTCGGGCGTCACCAACTTCCTGGGCTCGCAGACCATCACGCAGCCGAACAAGATCCTGCCCGGCCGCATCCTGACCGCCGACTCCACCGCCTCCAGCGACGGCAAGGGCTCGGTGAACCGCCAGGAAGCGTTGCAGACCAACGTCGCCGCGGTCGTCACCCAGGTGCTGCCGAACGGCAATCTCGTGGTCGAGGGCAAGCAGGAGATCCGGGTCAATTTCGAAATCCGCGAGCTGATCGTGGCCGGCATCGTGCGCCCGGAGGACATCCAGAGCGACAACACGATCGATTCCTCGAAGATCGCCCAGGCCCGCATCGCCTATGGCGGCCGCGGCCAGATCACCGACGTGCAACAGCCGCGCTACGGCCAGCAGGTTCTCGACGTGCTGCTGCCCTTCTAACGGCATGATCCCGCAAAGCGGAAACCGGTTTTCGGAAACGGATCATGCCTGAGTAGGACTTTTACGAGCTCCCACATCTCGTCGCGAACCTAGGCGCGGCGCGGTGTACCAACACGGCCCTCGCTAGCTCCCCTGGCGGGGGCCGTGGCTTTTTGTGACCGGTGGCGTGCGCCGGCGCGGTCGCCGCGCACCAGTCCGATACCGCTTCACGAAAGTCGCGCCATCGCCTTGTCGGTTCGTTAACCCTCGCAGCAGCGCACAGTAGAAGTCCCGGCGCTTGCAACGTAGGGAGACGACAACGCAGGGTTTTCTGTTTGTATGACGGTCATGCAAAGAGACGGACGATATGCGGCGTGGTTCCGGACGCCGCGGGGCGAAGGCACCGGAATAGTCCAGCTTGCAAATGGCAGGATCTCGGGCGGTGACGCCATGTTCATTTATGGCGGCACCTATCAGCTCGATCAGGACCGCTTCACGGCGACGCTGACGACGCACCGCTATGCCGACGGCCCGTTCACCACCGTGTTCGGATGCGACGAGGTCGAGGCGCAGCTGACCGGCTCGTTCAACGGCAATCGGGCGGTGTGCTCGGGCACGGCCAAGCAGGCCCCCGGCGTGCTGTTCGAAGCCACGCTGTTTCTGCAGCAACAGGAGCCGGAGCCCGCCCCCGGCCCAAGGACCACGACGACGCGCGCCGGTGTGGCAAGGCTGCCAAAGCTCCCCGACCGACGCACGACGGTCGTGAGCAGGCGTTTCAGCTAATCCGTCCGCAATCCCGATGGCGTCGCCACCCGGTCCGGCGTACGATCGCGCATGCGCGAAGCGCAGCCCGATCGATGCAGCCGGAAGGAGGAACGCATGTATGCCGCCATCCGTCACGCCAAGGCGAAGACTGGTAGCGCCGAGGAACTCGCGCGCCGGATCAAGGAAGGCGCGATCCCGATCATCAGCGACGTCGAAGGATTCATGGCCTATTACGTGGTCTATGCCGGCGACGATACGGTCACCGCGATCAGCGTCTTCAACAACCATGCCGGCGCCGAAGAGGCCAACCGCCGCGCGCTGGCCTGGATCGACGACAATCTCGGCCCATTGCTGGTCGGCCAGGCCACCGCAGTCGCAGGTCCCGTGATCGTGCACACCATAGCCTGACGGCCGCAACCGGCAAACTTCGCCCGGCAGAAGCTGCCCGCGGCGCGTCGTGCGCGCATGGCGGCGTCGCGATCCCCTTGAAATCACAGCTGCAACGAATGGCACGCCATTTGCTCCACGATTGCAGCATTGCAATGGGGACTGCGCGCGCAGATGACGTCGATCTCGGCCCTTGGATCGGTCACCGCCAGCATGACGACTGGCACATTGAAGAAACCGCTGACCGCCGACGCCACCGGCGGCAGTTCGCTCGGCGACACTGTCGAGCAGAAGTTTCTCAAATATGCGCAGATGAGCCCGATGGACCGGATGCGCGCGAACATCCTCAAAAGCATGGGCATGTCGGAAGAAGATCTCAAGAACATGACGCCGGATCAGCGCGCCGCGGTCGAGCAGAAGATCAAGGAGCTGATCGAGCAGGCGTTCCAGAAGAACGCCGGCAAGGCGGGCCAAGCGGTCGACATCTCGGCCTAGCGTGGCTGCATGCAAGCGCGACGCGGACCATCGGCGGCCTCATCGCCGAACCGATCGCTAGATCGGGTAGCGCCATTTGAGCGCGCGCCGCACCAACACCCAAGCCACGGCATCCACGAGCAGTACGAGCCATAGCAACGCCGGCGATGACCGAATGCCGATGTGAATGATCGTGTATGCCAGCCCGATCATAACGGCGAGCAGCGCAATCCACGTCCAGAAAAGCGGTGAGCGGAAGATTCCGGTTGGGGCAGCGTCGAGCAAGCTCGAGCCCGTCGGCGTTGGGACAAACGAGCCCAGCAGAGCTTCCCAAAGCGCTTCCCAATCCATTGAAGTCTGCTCCCCCTCTCCGATTTGCCGGATCCACGCTCGGCGGGTTCAGCTTGCAAGTCGCCGCCGGCATCAAACAGGGGCGATATCGCCTCGCTGACCGGCTCTGCGATCGCGTGCTAGGCGGACACGGCCTCCGGCACCGGTATTCCGCGCACGGTGGCGTACGATCTGCCGAGCATCGCCTCAACCGCCATCGCGGCCAGCCACAGCAGTGCACCGCAAGACAGATCGATGACGTAGTGCCCGCCGATCGGAACGGTTGCGATCAGCACAAGCGCATTCCAGATCAACGTGATGGCGAACAGCCATCTCGTCCCTGTCGTCGCACAAATCGTCATCAGGACGAGGCAAGTGTGAAACGACGGGAATGTCACCACGCCTTGCAGATTTCCAAACGACACGTTCGGAGACGCCGCATTGCGAAAATACTCGAACTTCGCGAGATGATAGATTCCGGCGCCGTCGGGAAGTTGCGCAAGCACCTCTATGGGATGGTGGAAATAAGCAAAAGCTCCCCTGGCGGGCCAGAACACTGAAAACGTCGCAGCGACAATCGCGGTCAGGCTGAACACGAATACGAGCTGCCAGAGCTTGTTGAAGAGTCCCATCATGGCCAGGAACGGAAACAGTGCGGCAAGCTGGAGCAGCCAGCTGTCGTAAGCTACAGATAGCAGATAGGACAGCAAGGGATGAGCCGCAAACCACCGGATCATGGACGGCAAGTCGACCCCGACGGCACGATCGGCGTTACTAAGGACGTCATCGATCAAGGGGAACTTGTATCGCAAGCCCACGAGGCTGATGACCGCAGCCGCCATGATTGACCAGCAAGTAGCGGCGACAGCTCCGCCCAGATGAGAGAGTGTCGGCGCGGTACGCCATTTGCCATAGACGACATGGACGATGATGAGGAACGCCATCATGCCGGAAAACAGCGCCAGATCCGTGGCGTCAATCGCGACCCGAAATCTCCAAAGCAGGAAGCCGGTGAAGCCGCCCGCCGCCACGACAACAAGCCAGGAGCCGAACATGCTCCATTTGTAGAGGTGGGTTCCCCGAGATGTCTCTGCCGCAGCATTGGCCTCTGGAGAGACCCTTCGCAGGGCAAGGATGTCCGCCGACGACACGATCGGTGACGGACCAACCAAATGACTGAGCATTCCGACTGCCATTCCAGCGGGCGTCTCAACACGAGACCCGCTCATTCCACAGCCACAGGTTTAGCAGTCATTGGTTAGGTTGCGTCGGTACACCGCTACAACCGGATGGATTTCATGTCCAATAGTGAACGGTTTATTTCGTTATATCTCTGAAAGGGGGAGTTGGGCTCCCATGCGCGAAGGCCCGGCTACTGACGGAGATCCAGCCTGTCGCTCAGGACAATGAAGACCTTGCCGCCGAAGTCGTATCGCGCGACCTCGCGCATGCCGAGCCGCAGATGCGCCTTCAGCGAGCGCGGATTGTCTTCCCTGATGAACAGGATTGCCTCGCGGCCGGGGAACGTCGCCTGAAGCTTCGCGTACAACGCCTCCAGCACGCCAAGGCCGCGCGCGTCCCGCGAGACGCACACCGGGCCGTAGACATATGCATCGGGACTGCCTGGCCAGGCCTTCAGCATGGCCTGCACCGGCGGCGCCTCGCCATATCCCTTCTCCGACGTCAGGAGCGCGCCGAGCAGTCTGCCCTCATCGTCGGTCGCGACGACGATCGATTGCCCGCTTGCAATGCGCGTCTCGATCACGTCGCGCGGCCATTGCCCGAGCAGCATGCCGCCGTGCTCCCCGTTGTTGGCCGTCAACAGCGCGGAGATGGGGTCCGCATCGGACAATGTGGCGAGCCTGGTCTTGATCATCGCGGATGGATCGCGAGCACCATGCCGGCGCAGCTCACGCCTTCTTCTTTGCGGTCGCGCGGGTACCCGCGGCCTTCTTTGCCGGCTTCTTCGCAGATTTCCTGGATTTGGCCTGGTTGAGCTCGATCGCGGCACGAATGAGCGCTTTGAGCGCGCGATCGTTGATCTTGTCGCCCTCGAACAGATCGATTGCGCGCCGCGCATTGCCCTCGAAGCCGGTGTTGAACAGTTTGTCGGGGTCCGGCAGCTGCGCGCCATACATGAAGGTCAGCTTGACCTTACCCTTGTGGGCATTGCCGACCGCAATGATGCCGTCGCGCGACCACACCGGGCTGCCCATCCACTTCCACTCTTCGATGATCTCAGGATCGGCGGCAAGGATGCTCTTGCGCAGGCTGGCGAGCGTCTTGCCGCGCCAGTCGGTGAGGTCCTCGATCATCCGGTCGATACGTTCCGATGCCGTCATTATTCTTGCCTCGCGTTCTGAGCCTCCATGCAACCACACTCAGGACGCCGAGGTCGAGCCTTTCGCGATCCGCCGCGGCGACAGATACGGCAACGCGAACAGATAGAGGCCGCTAAGCAGCATGAAGATTAGCGGGAACAGCGCCAGCAGGCCGATCCAGACCGCCTGCTGCTGCAGGATCATGGCGACGATGTTGATGATGACGGCAACCGTGAAGGCGATCGAGAGCCAGCGGTGCGATTGCCGGATCCAGTTGTTCCAGTTCAATGTGACCTCCTGTTGGATGATGTATGCACAATCGTCATTGCGAGGAGCTCGCGACAAAATTGCAGAGCAATTTTGCGCTGAAGCGACGAAGCAATCCATCTATCCGTGTATGCGGCGCGATGGATTGCTTCGCGGAGCCTGTCATCGGGCGGCGCTATGCGCCGACCCGTTGGCTCGCAATGACGAGAGAGAGACCGTCAACCTTCCCGCGCCATCAGCTGATCGAGATTCTCGAGGAACTGCTTCCATCCGGCATGGGCGCCGCCATAGGCCTGCTTCTGATGCGGCTGGAAGCCGGACTGCTCGACGCGCAGATGGGTGCCGGTCGCCGTCGGCGTCAGCGTGAAGACCACGACGCTCTCGAGATTGTAGGCGGCATCCGCATGCGCAAAATTCCAGGTGTAGGACAGCGTCCTGTGCGGCTCCACAGTGAGCACCTTGCAGTCCAGCACGCCGCCCCACTCGCCGCGCAGGTTGAAGCTGTGCCCGACCTCGGGCTTGAAGTCGTTCTTCATCAGCCACTCCTCCATCAGATGCGGTTGGGTCAGCGCGCGCCAGAGCTTTTCCGGCGGATGAGGAAATTCACGCTCGATGATCGCGGAGCGCGTTTCAGCGGTGGTCTTGTTCATTGGTCCATCCTTTTGAGGAGATCTTCGAGGTGATCGAACCGGTTCTGCCAGAAGCCCGCCATCTGGCTGGTCCAGTCGATCAGCGGCGCCAGCGCGCCGAGTTGCGCGCTGTAATGGGTCTGCCTGCCTTCATGGCGGTCGCGCACCAGCCCGGCCTGCTTCAACACGCCGAGATGCTTCGACACCGCCGGCTGCGAAATCCTGGCGCGGGCCGTCAACGCGCCGACGGTCTGTTCGCCCTCGCGGCACAGGCGCTCGAAGATGGCCCGGCGGGTCGGGTCTGCGAGGGTTCGAAACAGGATGTCATGAGCGTCTGGCATTTGCGATCAATAACCCATTGGTTATGGATTAACGTATAACCAGCCAGCTATGGATGAGTCAACCGCAAACTTCGGCGGCCCGACAGCGGCCGCGCCACCCGGGGTTTTCCGGCGCGATGGCACAACAAGACCGCCCGCGCCTTTCATAACCCGCAGGTTATCCAGCGGCGCCGATCGGCCCGTCGGGCAAATCCGGGCGGAACGAAGAGCAAAGCTCGGGCAAATCATGTCGCGAGAATGCGGAAGTTTGACTCACAACGCGCGCAACACATTCCATGTCGTCCTGGCGAAAGCCAGGACCCATTACCCCAAATGAGAGTTGTTGCGCGATGCTGGGGCCACGATCCCGTTCATCATCAGGTGCGGTGGTGGGTCCTGGCATTCGCCAGGACGACGATCGTGTGTGTGGAATCCGCTCTGTCATCACCCGGCTCGCCGCCTCCGCTGAAGCTTCGGCGCGCCAAGGATGCATGGCCTCGTCGAAGCCTTGGCGAAGACGGGACCGGGCGATCCAGTACGCCGCGGCCTCTCGGATCAAGCACAGCCGTCTCTGCAATACTGGATCACCCGCTTTCGCTTTAGCGGGTCATCACACCGCGCTGTTTGACATCTTGAATTGCGACTCGTCCTCACCGTCATCCCTGCCTAGTGCGCAATTGCACATGGGAGCAGGGACCGAGCATGAAACCGTGTCGTTGCGGTGGCACTGCGCATGATCTACAACCTTTGCACGGACGCGATTGCTATTCCCGGATAATTTTACGGAGATTTTTGATGTGCCAGCTTTGCGAAATCACAGCTCCCACCCAGACCTCCCGGCGCCGCTTCCTCGCTGCCGCGGCCTGCACCGCCGCCAGCCTCGCCCTTGCCCCGCCGGTTTCCGCCAAGGAAACCAAATCGCCGCCGAAGCCGCAGAATGTGCTGGCGCCGGACGCGGCGCTGGAGCGGCTGGTGAAGGGCAATCACCGCTATGTCGAAGGCGTCTCGCGGCGGCATGATTTCAAGCACGAGCGCGAGGCGCTGGCCGGCGGACAGAATCCGTTCGCCGGCATCCTGAGTTGCGCGGACTCCCGCATCGCACCGGAATACGCCTTCGACACCGGCCGCGGCGATCTGTTCGTCTGCCGCATCGCCGGCAATTTCGCCAGCGACGAGACCATCGCGAGTCTGGAATATGCATCGGCCGTGCTCAACGTGCCGCTGTTCATGGTGCTCGGCCACGACAGCTGCGGGGCGGTCGACGCCGCCATCAAGTCGCTGAAGGACAACACCACCCTGCCCGGCCATCTGCCCTCGCTGGTCAATGCGATCGCACCGGCGGTGAAGGCGACCGAGGGCAAGGGAGGCGACCGGCTCGCCAACGCCATCAGGCAGAACGTCATCGACAATGTCGCGAAGCTGAAATCGGCGACGCCGATCCTCAGCGCCGCGGTCGATCAGGGCAAGCTCAGGGTGGTCGGCGCAGTTTATCGGCTGACCGACGGCAAGGTCGAGCTCGTCACCGACGTCAAACGTCCGGCGACTTGAAAGTCAGGTGAATTCAGTAAAAGTCAGGTCAAGGTCGCGCTGCACACTCGGTGTCGTCCCTGCGAAAACAGGGACCCATACCCCGCGGCGGTTGTCGTGAACCGCGCTCGTCGTTCCCGCGCCGTGCAACAATCAGCATTCGTGGTTATGGGTCCCTGCTTTCGCACTAGCGTATATACATATCCTCCGCAGTCTTTCCGGAGTCTTCTCAAAGAGTTGGCCGAAAACCGCAGAGAACTTACTCATCTGCACTAGGGTTGCGCCCGCCGATTTCGGCTCTCGCCTAGTAGCTAACCCCTTGATGATGAGTCGGTTTTCTAGCCTCGAAGAGATGTGTAAATGCCCTAGTGCTTTCGCAGGGACGACATCTTTATGTGGAGCCAGGCTCGCACAACGTCGCCTCAGGTGAATGTCGCTTCCACCTTGCCGAGGCCGTCGAGCTCCATCACGACCGTATCGCCCGCGTTCAGCCACACCGTCTTGACCAGGCTGCCGGTCAGTACGATCTGGCCGGCATGCAGGCCACGGCCTTCAGTGGCGAGATGATTGGCGAGCCAGGCGAGCGCGTTGTGGGGGTGCCCGAGCACGTCGGCGCCGGTGCCGCGGCCTTCTTCCTTGCCGTTGACGATCGCGCGTCCCGCGACCGCGCGCAGATCGGGCACGGTGATGCGCGGCACCTCCTCCCCGAGCACGCAACCGGCGGCGAAGAAGTCGTCGGCAATCAGCGTCGGCGCGCCCAATGTCTCCCATTTGACGTAGCGGTCGTCGACGATCTCGATCGCGGGATAGTAGGCATCGATCGCTTCCGCGACCCATTCGGCGGTAAACGGCGCCTCGCTGGGAGCGAGATTGCGGGCGAGCCGCACCGCGATCTCGCACTCGACGCCGACATGGACGAACTCGGCCGCCGGCAGCCGCACGCCGCTGTCATGCACGACCTTCTCGAACACGCCACCGACGCAGGGGTGCGGGATGTTGATATATTCCTGCATCACTGCGCTGGTGCAGCCGATCTTGTAGCCGACGAGGCTGCCCACGTGTGGCTGCATCAGAGCGTGCAGCGCGTACTGCACCTGATAGCCTTCGGCCTCGTCGCGCGGCACCACGTCCTTCGGAAGCGCCTTGAGCGGCGCCCGGCTGCGACGCGCGCTGGCGATCGCCTTTGCGGCCGCGAGGACCCGATCCATCTGCGCAGCCTCCCTGGTGTTCTCGGCGGCGCGGTGGCGCCTCCGTCTGCTCGCTGCAATTCAGCACTCGCCGACGCGTCTGGCAAGCACGCTGCACGGGAGCTGCCGTCAGCCCTTGATGAGGCCGAGCCGGATCAGGCTCTCGGCGGTCGCGACGATCATCTCCTCATTGCCGCGCGGGCGCCAGCCGAGCAGGTGCTGCGCCTTGGCGCTGGTCGCGCGGCGCACCTTGCCGAGCAGCGGCAGCGCGGCACGGGCCATCGGGTTGCGCCGTGCGGCGAGCCGCATCATCCAGTCCGGCGCCTGGAACCGCGGCACGCGCCGCGCCTTGCTGCCGAGCTTTGCGCGCAGCACCCGGGCGACCCCGAGGATCGACATGGTCTCGCCGGCGACCGCCAGGAAGCGCTCACCGCTGGCCTCGGGGGACATCATGGCGCGCAGATGCAGGTCGGCGACATCGCGGACGTCGACGAGGCCGAAATGGATCCGCGGCACCGCCGGCATCGCGCCGTCGAGCAGCGCCTTGATGATGCCGATCGACTCGGAGAAATCGGCACCGAGCGCCGGGCCGAACACCGCGGTAGGGTTGACCACGGCAAGCTCGAGGCCATTGCCTTCGCGCGCCACGAAATCCCAGGCGGCGCGCTCGGCCAGCGTCTTGGATTTCGGATAGGCCTGCACGCCCTCGCCATCGAGATTGGACCATACGGTCTCGTTGAACGGCGCTGCCTGCGGCGGATGGCCGTAGCCGATTGCCGCGAACGACGACGTCACGACCACGCGCTTGACGCCAGCGTCACGCGCGGCGCGCAACACCCGCAGCGTGCCTTCCCGCGCCGGGACGATCAGCTCGTTCTCGTCCTCGGGCACATAGGCGCCGAGCGGCGATGCGACATGCAGCACGTAGTCGCACCCGGTGGCCGCCTCGCGCCAACCGTCGTCGCGCAAAAGGTCGGCGATGACGAAGCCGACCTGGTCGGGCGCCAGCGCGCCACCCTCGCGCAGCATCGCGATCACGTCGTTGCTGCGACCCGGATTGCGCACCGTCGTTCGCACCGCATGCCCGTCGGCGAGCAGCTGCAGGATGGTATGCACGCCGATGAATCCCGATCCGCCTGTGACCAAAACCGTGCTCATGTCCCTGCCCTCTTCATGGTTCGGCGGATGGGCCCAACATTGCACTGCCCGCCCTGCACAGGCCGCATCTGGTCACTATCTGACCTTGGACAAGTAGGATGAAATTCGAGACCGGTATGGAAAACAATACCAGCGATATGTGTGACGGCGGTGAATGCGAGAGCTGCCCCACCGACCCCAATGTGCTGATCGAATTCAAGCACGCGATCCACGCGCTCGGGGGAAAATGGAAGCTCGAGATCCTGTTCACGCTGATGAATGGCGGCGTGCGGTTCGGCGCGCTGCGCCGCGCGCTCGCGCCGATCACCCAGCACATGCTGACCGCGCAGCTGCGCGAGCTCGAGCGCGACGGCCTGGTGGCGCGCAAGGTGCTCGCCGAGAAGCCGCTGCAGGTCGAGTACGAGCTGACGGATTCGGCCTGGAGCCTGACGCCGGCTTTCCGCGAATTGCTGGCATGGTCGAAGACGTTCGGCCCGCGCCGCAATAGCGCGGCAAGCACGACGACGCTCGGAGCCGGACTGACCTGAACGTCGTCTCGCCATAAACCGTTTCGACATAGGAATTACATTCCCTCTCCCGCTTGCGGGGTCCGAGGCGAGCGAAGCTCGCTCTCGAGGCTAGGGTGGGGTATCTCCACGTATCACATCGCGGAAAGAGCCCCCACCTGCATTGCATCTGTCGATGCAATGCGACCTCCCCCGCAAGCGGGAGAGGTGCAGCGAATGCGTGGCAAGGCTTGACCACGCATCATCGGACTTCACTTCATGCCAAGCGCGCGCCGGATCGCGATCTCGACCGGCGAATACGCGCCATCCGCGCGTTCCAGCCGGTATGGTTCGCCGGCAGCGAGCGACGGCTGGGCCATGAAGCGCGGCGTCGTGCCCTGATGCTTCTGCGCGGCATGCACCAGCAACGGATGACACAGATAGACCGTGCCGGCCTCGCCGGTTGCGAGCGCGACCTCGCAGTCGGCGCCGACATCGTCGAGCACCATGCGTGCGCGCCCGGCCTCGCCCGCCGGCGCGAGGTAGCGGGCCATCGGCCAATGCGAGCCGACCCTGATCCGGGTTGGCGCATCGTCCTTTCCGACGTCGGAGAACAGGAACAGCAGCAACAGCGCCCGGCCGCGCGAGACGACATTGGCCCGCCAGGCGGAGAAGTCGCTGCGCTCGTTCGGGTCGCAATCCTCGCCGGGGAAGCTGACGTCGACGTGCCAGCCGGCATCGCCGGGATCGTCCGGATGCGGGAAGCGCACCGGAAAGGTTCCGATGTCGGCGCGCGGGCGCCAGTGGCCGGGACCGGCGATCTGGTCGAACGCCCGGTGCAGCAGCGGCGTGTTGATCGCTTCGCGAAACGGTGCACCGCCATAGCCGGGCAGCCGGATCACCGGTTGGGTCCAAGTCAAAGGATCGTGCTCGCTGCATGGCAGGTCGCGCCACATGACGGCGCGTCCCCGGTCGGCGAGTTCCCGGGGAAAGGCGCTGTCGATCCGGACAAAGCCCTGTTGGATGAATTGCTCGATCTGCGCGCCGTCAAGCGCACGCGCATCGTTTCGATGGGTCATGATTGTCTCTCAAACTGTCGCCAGCCATCGATGCTCCGCGATGCGCGGAACCTGACCGGCTCATTCGGTTTCACCTGGAATCCCAGGAGCGAAAGCTCGTGGGGCCGCTCAGCGCTTCCGGGAGGAAGCGGGATCAGCCCAGGAAAAACACCGAAGCGATGTTGAGAGTGCGTGTCATCATGGCGGCGCGAACGTACAACCGGTACGCGCCGGTAGCAATCCGTGGCGATCCGTCGCCACTATTCGTCGCGATAGACCTTCTCTCGCTTCTCGTGGCGTTCCTGCGCCTCCACCGACAGCGTTGCGATCGGGCGAGCTTCGAGCCGCTTCAGCGAGATCGGTTCACCGGTCTCTTCGCAATAGCCGTAGGTGTTGTCTTCGATGCGCTGGAGCGCCGCGTCGATCTTGGAGATCAGCTTGCGCTGACGGTCGCGGGCACGAAGTTCGATCGCGCGGTCGGTTTCCGAGGACGCTCGGTCCGCGAGGTCGGGATGATTGACGTTCTCTTCCTGCAACGTCTGCAACGTGACCTTCGATTCGCGGAGGATTTCATCCTTCCAGGCCAGCAGCTTGGCGCGGAAATAATCGCGCTGCCGCTCATTCATGAAAGGCTCTTTTTCAGTCGGCCGGTAGTTCTTCAGCTTTTCCAAAGGCAGCCATGTCCCTGTCAGGCGGAGGGAACACAACTCCTCCGCGCGGCGCCTTATATAGCCACGTCATGTGACAGACAATATCTGCCACCGCGAAAGGAGGGCCGCCCCCAAGGCCTTGCACAGGCAAACTTATCCGGCCTGCCCGGGGACGGCCCTGCCCCCTCAATAACCGACCGTGAAACGCCGGCGAATATGGGCCGGACGCTCGATTTCGTCGGCGAGTGCAACTGCGAAATCCTCGAACGAGATCGAGCTTTTGCCGTCGGCTGCGGTCAGGAGCTGGTCGGTTCCGAGGCGGAACTTGCCGGTCCGCTCGCCCGCCACGAACAGGGCCGAGGGCGACAAGAAGGTCCAGTTCAGGTCCTTCTCCTGGCGCAGCAGGTCGAGGAATTCAGCCCCCTTGGAGGCCTCGGCCTTGTATTGGGGCGGAAAGTTGGGGGTGGTCACCAGGCGGACGCCCGGCGCCACCTCGAGGCTGCCGGCGCCGCCGACCACGAGATAGCGGCCGACCCCGGATGCCTTGGCCGCCCCGATCAGCTTGGCGGGGTCGCTGGCCAGGAAATGGATCGAACTGACCGCGGCATCGTGGCCGGCCCACAGCGCGGCCAGGGCGGCCTGGTCGTTCGCGTCACCCTTGCGGGCCGTGACATTGGGCAGGCTGGCGATCTTCTCCGGGTTGCGGGCGATGGCGGTGACGGCGTGGCCGCGGCGGCCGAGTTCCGCGGCGATGCGCGAGCCGGCCTGGCCGGACGCGCCGGCGATGGCGATCTTCATCTCAAGTCTCCGCTTGATGGTTTCCAATGGTGACTAGATAGCGAAAAGGATGTAGGTGTGAAGAAGGCACTCTTGCCTCACCTGATCACGCCGGAGTAACCGCGATGAAAGCCACGAGCCTCAAGCCGGACGCCTATGCCGCCAATTGCCCGACGCGCCAGATCCTCGACCGGGTCGGCGACAAATGGGCGGTGCTGATCCTGCTGCTGCTGCGCAGCGAGCCGATGCGCTTCAACCAGCTTCGACGCGCCATCGAAGGCATCTCGCAGAAGATGCTGTCGCAGGTGCTGAAAAGCCTGGAGCGCGACGGGCTGCTGCGTCGGCGGGCGATCGCAACGGTGCCGGTGACGGTGGAGTATTCAATCACGCCGCTCGGATCGACGCTCGCCGAAGCCGTCGATCCGCTGCGCGACTGGGCCGAACGGAATCTGAAGGACGTGCTGGCCGCGCAGCGCCGCTACGACACGCAGCGCAAGGCGCTGGCGGCCTGAGGCACCTGCAGGCACTGGCGGCGTGGGACAGGTGAGTTGATCGGGAGGAGCCTAGTATTGCCCGGCCTTGGCGAGCTCGACCTCGACGCGCAGTTCGATCTCGCCGAGCACGGCATCGAGGCCGGGGTCGCCGGAAGATTCCTTCAGGCTCGCCGCGGCGTCACGCAGCCGGTTCACCGTGGAGGAATCGAAATTGCCGGACAGCAGACCGAGCTTGAGCGCATCGAGCACGTCGAGCGCGCCCTTGCCGCGGGCCACCGAGCGCTTGCGGCGCTCGGTCGGGTCCTCGACGCCCTGCAGCGCGAGCAGCGCATCGAGGCTGGCGGCGGCCTTCGGCGCCGCGGTGGAGCGGACCTCCTCCTGCGCGGTCGTCGCATCCGGCAGCGAGAAGCCGCTCGACGAGGTGCGCCGCGTGGCGCTGGTGGACGTGCCAAGCGTGGTGCCGTTCGGTCCGTAGATGCGCATCGTCGTGATGATCCCGCAGGCCTGAATGGGCCGAGCATCGTGTTTTATGGTTAACGGCGCGTAAACTACCCGGCAATTTCTGCCGCCGCGCGGCAGTTTCGCGCTCCCTGGCGAACCGGAGCAAAATGACGACCCGACAATTTCGATAAATATATCAACACATTGCCCAAGCGAAGCAGAGTGGCACGCAGCTCGCATGGTTAATGGCGGATCGCCGTCATGGGAGTGTCGCGCAATCCGCGAGTTCAGTTCGAGGGGAGCATCGGGATGCCCGGCATCCGCATCGCAAATCTGTTCGGAGTGGCCTGCGCCGCGCTGCTGGCGCTGGCGGCCTCCGTCATGCCGGCGGCCGCGACGTCGCGGATCAAGGATCTCGCCAATATCGAGGGCGTGCGCCAGAACCAGCTGATCGGCTACGGCCTCGTGGTCGGCCTCAACGGCACCGGCGATACGCTCAACAACATCCCCTTCACCAAGCAATCGCTGCAAGCGATGCTCGAGCGCATGGGCGTCAACATCCGCGGCGCCACCATCCGCACCGGCAACGTCGCCGCCGTGATGGTGACCGGCAATCTGCCGGCGTTCGGCACCCAGGGCACGCGCATGGACGTCACCGTCTCGGCGCTCGGCGATGCCAAGAACCTGCAGGGCGGCACCCTGCTCGTCACCCCCCTGCTCGGCGCCGACGGCAATGTCTATGCGGTGGCGCAGGGATCGGTGGCGGTCGCCGGCTTCGCGGCCGAAGGTGCCGCCGCCAGCGTCGTGCGCGGCGTGCCGACCGTCGGCCGGATCGCCAACGGCGCCATCATCGAGCGCGAAATCGAATTCGCGCTCAACCGCCTGCCCAATGTGCGCCTCGCGCTGCGCAACGCCGACTTCACCACCGCCAAGCGGATCGCCGCCGCGGTCAACGACTATCTCGGCGTCAAGACCGCCGAGCCGATCGATCCCTCCACGGTGCAGCTTGCGATCCCGACGGAATTCAAGGGCAACGTCGTCGCCTTCCTGACCGAGATCGAGCAGCTGCAGGTCGATCCCGATCTGGTGGCCAAGATCGTGATCGACGAGCGCTCCGGCATCATCGTGATGGGCCGCGACGTTCGCGTCGCCACCGTCGCCGTCGCGCAGGGCAATCTCACCGTCTCGATCTCCGAGAGTCCGCAGGTCAGCCAGCCCAATCCGCTGTCGCGCGGCCGGACAGTCGTGACACCGCGCACCAGCGTCGGCGTCAGCGAGGACGGCAAGAAGTTCGCCGTGGTCAAGGACGGCGTCTCGCTGCAGCAGCTGGTCGACGGCCTCAATGGCCTCGGCATCGGACCGCGCGACCTCATCAGTATCCTGCAGGCGATCAAGGCCGCCGGCGCGATCGAAGCCGACATCGAGGTGATGTGATGGCGAGCCTGATCAACAGCACCACCGGCAGCATGCCGAACAAGGCGTTGATGCCGATGTTCAACGGCCGCCCCGATCCCGTGCTGCAGGACGCGCTGAAGAAGGTGACACCGCAGCAGGCCGCCAAGGCGAAGTCGACCGCGACCGATTTCGAATCGATGTTCCTGAATTCGATGTTCTCGCAGATGACGACCGGCCTGA
Source organism: Bradyrhizobium sp. BRP56 (assembly GCF_020194035.1). NCBI lineage: Bacteria > Pseudomonadati > Pseudomonadota > Alphaproteobacteria > Hyphomicrobiales > Nitrobacteraceae > Bradyrhizobium > Bradyrhizobium sp. BRP56. The sequence continues at coordinate 109,563 of NZ_JADYVV010000010.1, read as the reverse complement.
AGGGCGATGGCCCGTACGGCGACACCGTCGGCACCGGCGCATGGCGGTCGATGCTGACCGACGAATACTCGAAGAATTTCGCCAAGGCCGGCGGCGTCGGCATTTCCAACGAAGTGTTCCGCTCGCTGATCCTGCAGCAGGCGAACAAGGGCTAGGGTTTCAAGGAGCAGCGCGATGAACCAGCGTCCACAGCAGCCGCGGCCAGTAGCATCCGCCCCCGCCGCGCGGTCCGCGACGTCGACGCCGCCGGACGTCGCGCGTCTCGCCAACGAGCTGACCGAGGTGATGAGCGGCCTGCTTGCCGTGATCGAGCAGGAGACCGAGTTCGTCCGCGCCGGCAAGACCCGCGAGGGCATGCGGCTCGAGCCGCAGAAGTCCGAGCTGTCGCGGCGCTACATGCTCGCGGTGGAGCATCTGAAATCGATGCAGAAGATGCTGTCGCAGACCGATCCCGAGCTGCTCGCGACACTGCGCCGTCATCACGAGACGTTCCGCGCCATGCTGCAGGTCAATTTGACCGTGCTTGCGACGGCGCACGCCGTCTCCGAAGGCATCGTGCGCGGCGTCAATGCCGAGGTGCAGCGCCGCAACATTCCGAACACCTATACCGCAAGCGGACAGCGCGCCACGCCGGGCCCGCGCAACATGACGCCGATCGCGATCAGCCGCACACTCTGACGCCTACGCCTACAATTTAGCTCAATTCGACGCCGCCCCGGCAGCGCGGCATTCAGCGTGTTTTCTAACAGCCTATTGAGAGGTTCCCCGTAGAGTTGCGGACCGTGAGGGGTTGGGATTTGACTCAAGCAAACTAGTGCCTGTGCACTACGAGGCTGCCATGAGTACAGATTTCAACATCAAGCCGGTGGGGGCACCGGTCGCGGCGCCGATGGTCTCTCCCACGAGCGATACGGCGCAGAAGGCGGTCAAGACTGAACTGCCGGCGAGCCAGAGCGTCACCGCTCCGGAGCCGAGCGTGCGCGTCACCATCGATCCCAACGCCGTCAACGCATCGATTTCAAATCAGGCTCCGTCGGTCAGCGACCAGGTCATCATCGACCGCGACGCGCGCGCCGTGGTCTATCAGGTGGTCGATAATCGCACGAATTTGGTGGTGAGGCAGTTTCCGGAAGAAGCCGTATTGCGCCGCCGCGCCTATTTCCACGCGCTCGATCTCGGCAAGGACGCGCCGACGCGGGTGCGCGCCACCGATCGCCGCGCCTAGCGCGGAGCAACGACCGCTCAGGTCTTTTGCGTGGCGTAGGCCTTGTCGAGATAGGTCGCTCCGGTGGCCGGATCGGTGACGACATTGGCAATCAACGCCGTCCCCTGCTGCACCAGCGCGAACTTGGTATCGCCGATCCGGAACCCGCCGTCCTTGATCAGCACGTCCTGATACTTGCTGGTGCCGTCGCTCTGGTAGTGGACCTTGGCGCGGAAGCCATCGAGGTTCGACACCGAGATGTTGAACGACTTGTTGTTGGCGTACTTGCCGCTCCAGCTGCCCTCATAGAGGTTCGGATCGACAGCCACATAGGGCGTCTTCGACGGGACCGTCAGGCCGGCGGCCTTGTAGTTGGCCGACAGGATGCTCAACACGTCGGCCATGCCGAGGGCTCCGTCAGGAATCGATCGATCAGCCGCGACCCGAGAGGCCGGCGGCGATATTGCAGTTGATATCGATCAGCGACTTCAATTTCGCCGGATCCGGATTCATCTGGATGTCGACGGTCTGCTTCATCACGAACACGCCGATATTGGCGATGTTCTGGCGAATCTCGAGCGGCTGCGGATTGTCGTCGCCCTGCGCGGCGCTGAGGAAGATCGACCACAGCCGGCGGTTGAACAGCAACGCGTGATCGAGCGCCTTGTCGGGACCGTTCCAGTTCGTCTGAACTTCCTGCAGCTGCCGCGCGGCCTTCAACAGCGCCTGCGCTTCGATTTCACGTGGGGACGCCGTCGTCGTGGAGGTACGAGCGTAGGCCTGGGCTGCATTCGACATTCAATGACCTCGATGGGATGCGGATTTCTCGAGCCGCGAAGACGCAATTCTAGCGCCCGATATTTATGCATCCGGCGCCTTTAAATATGGTTAGCAGGCGTTACGAAATGCGTCGTTCTGACGGCATGGACAGACACCGTAATATCCCGGAGACAAAAGAAAACGGCGGGGTTTCCCCCGCCGTTCTCGAAGCAATTGCCGGCGCGCTTAGCGGAGCAGCTGCAGCACGCTCTGTTGGCTCTGGTTGGCGAGCGCCAGCGCGGAGACCGCTATCGACTGGCGGGTCGACAGCGCCTGGCTGTTGGCCGCTTCCTCGTTGGTGTCGGCCAGCGTCAGGTTGGACGAACCGGTCTGCAGCACGTTGATCAGGTTCTTCGAGAAGTCCTGACGGATCTGCACGATCGACAGGTTCGAACCGAGCGTCGAGGCTTCGCTGCGCAACGCGGAGCTCGCCGTGCTCAGCGACGAGATGACGCTGTTCGCCGAGTTGTTGTCGAGGAAGTCGGTGCCGGCGGTCAGCGCCTTCAGACCGAGGCCGCTGGCATTGAAGGTGACGCCGGTGATGCTGAGCGTCGACTTGCCGGTCTCGTTGAAGGTCAGCTTCAGGCTGTCGCCGTTCAACAGGTTGATGCCGTTGAACGAGGCGTCCTGCGCCGTGGTCGTGATCTGCGCGATGGTGTTGTTGTACTGCGTCACCAGAGCGGCGCGCGCCGACTGCGAGGCCTGGTCGGCAACCGGGGCCGTGCCGGCCGCGCTGAACGTCGCGGTGCCGCCGCCGGTGTTGGTGAAGGTCACCGCACCGATCGTCGAGGACGCCGCGTCATTGGTCGTGGTGATGACGAGCTTGTTGGAGCTGTCGAGGCTCGCCGTCAGGTTGCTGGCCGCCAGCGACGTGTTCAGCTGCGCCAGCGACGTGCTGGCTCCGAAGGTGAAGCTGAAGGCGGGCTGACCGGCCGATGCCGCGATCGCCAGCACGTCGCCGCTCTTGATCGTGGTGCCGTCGACGAGGTTGGCAGACGTGCCGCCGAGCGCCGCAGTCGAGGTGACCTGCGACCTGGTGGTGTAGCCGGTCGGGCTCTGCAGCACCTGATTGGCGATCGACTTCGCCGTATCGACCAGCTTCTGCAGCGAGGTGATGCCGGTGTTGGCGGCCTGCAGCACCTGCACGCCGTTGCCGATGCCGTCGAGCAGGTTGTTGATGTCGCTGGCACGGTTGTCGAGCGACTGCGCGGTGAAGAAGTTGGTCGGGTTGTCGAGCGCCGTGTTGACCTTCTTGCCGGTGGCAAGACGGTTCTGCGTCGTGGAGAGCAGATCGGCGGTGGACTGGAGGGAGAGGAGGTTCTGGCGAACGGAGGAGGAGAGAATGATATCGGACATTTTCATACCTTTCTGGTGTGAAACTGAGGAAAAAGCCGCTCCAATCCTTTCTGATCGGGCGGATGGCCGATCCTGCGGTCTGGCCGCGAAGGAAAAAGAAATCTCCGGCACGGTATTTGAGACAAAGGCCGAAGAATAAAACTGTCGCCATTGGGCGAGGTTCGCCCCGAAAACTACTGAGACGATTGACAATTCCGGCCAGATAACCACGCCAGCGCCCGCCCCTCGTTCACCAAGCATTAACCATCATGGGAAAGGATCGCTGTCGCATCGGCCCCTGCCCGCAACGGCGGCTGCTAAGCAGTGCCGAACCACTTCGCTCCGCCAGCGAAGACGTCGCGCGACTGCAGGCAAAGGAGAACGGTCATGGCCCTGAAGGTCGAACTCAAACCGAACGAACGCATCATCGTCGGCAATTGCGTGATCACCAACACCGACCAGCGCGCCCGCCTGCTGATCGACGGCGACCGCATCCCGATCCTGCGCGAGAAGGATATCCTGACGCCCGAGACCGCGGACACGCCGGCGAAGCTGATCTATCTGGCCGTGCAGCTGATGTATCTGTCGCCGGACCCGATGGCGCACCACCCGACCTATTTCAGCCTGGTGCGCGACATCATCACCGCGATGCCGAGCGCGTGGCCGTTCATCGAAAACGTCAACAACTTCATCCTCAACGGCGACCTCTATCACGCGCTGAAGGAGTCCAAGAAGCTGATCGCACACGAGGAGAAGCTGCTGGAAACCGCGCGCGACCAGCAGAACGCCGATCGCGACGACGCACGCAAGAGCGCGTAGAGCTTCTTGTTTTGACGCGCTTTCTTCACGCGAACCGGCGTCCACTTCGCTTGAAAACGCTCTAGCCCCACTCGCCTCAACGAAAAAGGCCTCCGCGCGGAGGCCTTTGGCTGGCTGGAGTTCAGGGGCGCGCGATCAGCTGATCGGCAGGTATTTCAGCAGCGTCGTTTGATACAGCATCGACGTGGTCTGGTACGACGCCTGCAAGCTGGTTTGCAGCGCCAGGATCTTGGTCGCGACCTCGTCCTGATTGACGCCCTCGACCGAGTCGAGCATCGTTTCCGCCATCCCCTTGAGCTGGGTCTGCCGATCGGTGGCCGCCTTGGTCGCGGTCTGGGCACCGGCGAACTCGGCCTGCACGTCCTGGATCTGCTGCTGACCGTTCTGCGGGGCGAGGTTGGCGCTCACGCGCTGCGCGAGCGCCGTCACCTGCGCGCTCGCATTCGGGTTGCTGGCATTGGTGGTGACGGCTGCGTACACCGCGACGTTCTGCAGCAAATAGCGGAAGGCCTGTTCGTTGGCGCGCGCGCCATACTGCACGGTGATCGACTGATCGACCTGGGCGACCGCGGTGCCGCGCGCCGACCCCGGGCCATTCTCACCGGTGTACCAGTAGACGGTGTTGCCGGGCGTGCCCGCGACCAGGTTGGTCGCGGTGTCGAACGGCGGTCCCCCTACCCTGAGCGGCGCCGGCGCTGCGGTGGTGTTGTTGGCGATGCCGAGCGCGCCAAGTGCGGCCGTGTTGGTGCTCGAGATCGACAGGCTCTCGCCGTCGGCGCCGTGCAGGGTGATCGCGCCGTTGCTGATAGTCGACGGGTTCTTGGTGCCGCTGATCTGGTCGATCTTGGCCATCAGCGTCTGCGCGCTGTCGGTGACGTTGACCTGATTGCCGGTGGCGCCCGAGGCCACGAAGGTGATCGGCGTGCCGTTCACCGTGATGGTGTCGCCGGCGGCAAAGCTCGTCGACAGCGAGTCGGTGCCCGTCGCCCCCGACAGCGCCGTGGCGCCGCTGATCGGAGCCGGCGGCGTGTTGTGGTTGTTGACCGCGGCGCCCGAGACGGTCGCGACCGGATTGAAGAAATTGTTCGACGCCGCGACCGCGGACGCCGCGACCAGCGACGTGTCGCTCAACGTCTTGATCGATGAGATCAGCGTCGACTGCAGGTTGGCCGTCGTCGCCGCGGTGTCGGCGCCGATCAGGAACGAGCCGGTGGGCGGCGGGTTCGTCGTGGTCGCCGTGAGTTCGATCGCTTCGGTGGTGCCGTCGGGCAGCGTGAAGTTGAACTTGATCTTGTCGCCGTCCTTCGGATTGACGGCGCCGAGATCGACCGAAGCTGATTTCGGCGTGCCGGCCGGCTGCGTCACCGTGGCGCCGCCCGTCAACGACGACTGCACTGACAAAAGCTTCAGGCCGAACGGCGAGCCGTCCTCGGCGATACTCGTGACCGTCGTGGTCGCCGGCGGCGACGAGACGCTCACGCGCCCCATCATGCCGGCGCCCTGATCGGCCTGCTTGCGCTCATTGATGAGTTGCGTCAGGCCGGCCTGGGTGGCCGTGCCCTTGAGCATGGTATCGGCGGACACCGTGGCCGGCGTATCCATCGCGCGGCCGGAAAACAGATAGCGGTCGCCCGACTGGCTGTTCAGCATCGCGACCGCGTTGGCGAAGGCCGCCTGCGCCGTGATCTGGCCCGAGGTCTGGCCGCTGTCGTTGAGCGTCAGCGTCGCCGTCGTCGCGGCGTTTTTCACCTGGGTCCCGACGTCGGACAGGCCCTGCAAGGTGAGGTTCGCGACGCTCAGGCGCGTGTTGAGGTTGGTGGCGGTATCGGAGAACGCGTTGATGCCGCTGATCTGCGCGCGCAGGCTGAGCGCGAAACCGCGATCGAGCCCCTGCCCCGCATAGGTCGTCGATACCTTGCCGGTCGCAAGCTGCGTGGTCAGGTCATTGAGCTGATTCCGCAGGTTGAGGATCGTGGTGCCGATATAGGAAGTTCTGCCGCTTACGCCGTCGATCGACATGTTACCCTCACGTGAGCTGCAGCAGCGCGTCGTACATCTGCTTGATCGACGACATCACGCGCGCATTGGCGGAATAGGCGTTCTGCAGCGAAAGCAGATGCGCCATCTCCTCGTCCATGTTGACGCCGGAGGTCGAGTCCATCTTGGTCTGCAGCGTGTTCAGCACGACGTCCTGGCCGTCAGCGAGTTGCTTGGCGGCGGTCGCGGACTCGCCCTGCTGGCTGATGAACTGCTTGGCAAAGTTCAGCAGCGTGCCGGTGAACGGCGCGCCTGACGTGCCAAGGCCGGTCTGCGGCGAATAGCTGTACGAGGCGTTCGACAGCTGGTTCAGAACGAGGTTGGCGCGCGTGGTGTCGCCGGCCGGCGTCTGCGGATTGGTCGAGTAAACCACCATGCGCGAGGGATCGCCGATCAGGCCGGTGTTGACGCTGATGCGCGCGGCAAGGCCGGTGGTCTGCGAGCCGTTCGCGGTGATCGCGCCGGTGTAGAGCCCGCCATTGTCGGTGAACAGCGGAAGGTGCGGATCGCCCGAGGTCAGCGACGAAACCGTCGACGTGACCGACGCCGCGGTCACATCGGCCTTGTTGGCGGCGCCGTCGTCGAGCACGCGCAGTGTCGACCCGGACGGATTGGAGAATTGCAGGCCGGTTCCGCCGAGTGCGCCGTTGAGCTGCGACAGCACCGAGCTCATGCCGCCGGAGAAATCGATGCCCAGCACCTCGTCGTTCGGATCGACGGTCGCGGTATTGCTCAGCGGCAGCACGCTCGGATCGTCGACGCGGATGATCGACAGATTATGCGTGAGGCCGGTGGTGTTGTCCTTGTAGGAGACGTGGATGGTGTTGCCGTTCTGCAGCCCCGAGAGATCGAGGTCGAAGCCGGACTGCGCCCCCGCCGTCGCCGCGGTGCCGGTGGTGGTCTTGTCCGACAGTGCGCTCGACATCGCGGCGGCGAACTGATCGATCTGTGTCTGGGCCTGCGCCAGCGTGTTGTCGCGCAACTCGAGATAGGCGGCGATCTTGCCGGAGCGAATCGAGTTGGTCGACACCATGTCATAGGTGCCGCCATGCGGGAACGTGATGGTGATGGTGCCGACCGTGCTCTTGGTCGGGTCGGTATTGTACAACGTGTTGGGCGTCATCGTGCCCTGGGCGTTGAAGCTGAGCGTCGCGGCCTCGGTGCCGACCAGCTGCACGCCGGAATTGGTGAACACGCTTACCTGGTTCTGGCTGTTGGTGACGGTGCGGATGTCCATCAGTTGCGAGAGCTGCGTGACATAGCGGTCGCGCTGATCGAGCAATGCCGCCGTCGAGGCATCGGTCGTGCCGCCGTTGGCCGCCAGCTGGACATTGAGGCGCGCAATCTGCTGCAACGCATTGTTGGCGCTGTTGATGGAGTCGCTGATGCCGGCCTCGGCGTTGGCGCGCAGCGTCTGGATTCCCTGCGAGGTCGCGTTGAGCTGCTGCGCCATCGATTGCGCGGCATTGATCACGCCGATGCGGGCCGACTGCGATTCCGGGCTGGTCGACAGCCCCTGCAGCGCGGTCAGGAACTTGTTGTAGGCGTCCTCGATCGTGCCGGTGGAGTCGGGATTGCCGTACACGCCCTGCAGATTGGCCAGGAAATCCGAGCGGACGTCGGCATAGGCCGCGCCCGACGTCTCGGTGCGAAGCTGGGTCTGCAGGAATTCGTCGAGCTGGCGGTTGACGCCGGCGATAAGGACGCTCGATCCGAACTGGCCGGTGGTGCCGGTAGTCTGGTTCAGCGTCTTCCTGACGTAGCCGGGCGTCTCCGCGTTGGCGACGTTCGACGACACGAGCGAGAGCGAGGCCTGCGTGGCGCGCAGGCCCGACATCGCGGTGGAAAGGGCTTGGCTCAAACCCATGATGTGTACTCGCCTTTACTTCTTCACACGTGCAGCAACGACGCGATCAGCGCACCACGTTCAGGAGGTCCTGCACCATCGAATTGGTCGTCGTGATCACCTTGGTGTTCGCCGAATAGGCCTGCTGGGTCACGATCAGCTTGGTGAATTCGTCGGCAATATCGGTGTTCGAGCTCTCGAGCGAGGAGCCGACGATGGTGCCGGCCTTGCCGAACAGCGCCGCGCCGGACTCGTCGGTCGCCTCGAACGCACCGCCGTCGATGCGCTTGAGGAAGTTGGTGCCGTTGAAGGTCGCCACCGAGATTTCGGCGAGGTCGATGTTGCGGCCGTTGGTGTAGTTGCCGACGATGCGACCGTTGGTCGAGACGCTGACCGACTGCAGCTGGCCGGCGGGGAAACCGTCCTGCTGGATCTGGTTGACCTGAACGTTGCCGTTGGCGTCGGCGAACTGGGTCACGCCGCCGGAGCCGAAATTGATCACGGGGCTGCCGAGCGACACGCCGTTGACGACGGCATTGGTGAGCGCCACCGAGGAGATCGCCGGCGACATCTGGCCGTTCGAGGCGAAGGTGAAGTTGACATTGACGTTCTGCCAGGAGACCTGCGTGCCGGTCGCATTGGGATTGACCTGATAGAACAGGTTCCAGGTGTCGGTATGTCCGCTGCCCAGCGAGGAGCTGTCGGTCTTGGCCCAACGGAATTGCAGGTTCACCGGCGCGCCCGACACGTCGTAGGCCGTGACGGCGCCGCCCGAGACGGATTCGTTCAGGAAGGTCGAGTTGTCGTTGCCGATAACCTGGCCGGTGCCGACCGTGCCGCCGCCGCCGCGAACCGCAACCGCCGACCCGGTGAAGCCGAGCGCTGCGAAGGCGGTCGCGTTCGAGCTCGTCACGTTGAGATCGGCCAATTTGCCGGAGTGCAGGGTGATCTTGCCGCCGCTGATCGTCGATGACGTCGTGGTACCGGTAATCGCGTCGATCTTCGCGAGCAGCGTTCCGATGCTGTCGGTGACGTTGAGCTGGTTGCCGGTCGCCCCCGACGCCACGAAGGTGATGACGGTCCCGTTGACCGTGATCGTGTCGGCGGGCACGACGGGCGGGCCGGCAGAGCCGGCGCTGAAGTTGGTATTGATCGAATCGGTGCCGGCTGCGCCCGAAAGCAGGGTCGCGGCGGTGATGGCCACCGACGGCGTCGCCTTGTTGTTTTGCGCGGTGCCGGTGATGGCGGAATCGGTATACGGCGCAGCCGGCGTGCCCAGCACCAACGGGTTGTTTCCACTGCTGAACGCGCCCGGCCGGATCAGTTCGGAACCGGGGACCGAAGTGTCGTGCGCGGTGGTCAAGGGATAGGACGCGAGGTTGGCGCGATAGTCGATCTTGGTGGTCTGCTGCGCCGGCAGGAAGTCGTTCTTGAATTGCAGCACCTGCGGCGATGAGCCTGCCGGGTTGCCGGTGGTCGGGTCGATCGGCACGCCCTCGAGATAGTAGCCGGCGCCGTTGACGAGATAGCCGTCCTTGTTGAGCTGGAAATCGCCGCGGCGAGTGTAGCGGTCGACGCCATCGAACACCGGGGCGCCGTCGGTGAAGCTCCCGGGCTTCTGCACCGCGAAGAAACCGTTGCCGTTGATCGCCATGAAGGTCGCGACCGATGCCGACTGGACGTCGCCCTGCACCGAGTTGGTCGAACGGGACTGCGCGGTGACGCCGCCGGCGAGCTGCGCGGTCAGCGCGGTCTGCGGGACGAGATCGAGGAATGAGGTATCGATGCGCTTGAAGGCCGTGGTCTGCGAGTTGGCGATGTTGCCGGAGATGTTCTCGAGCGCGTACGACCCCGCGCGCAAGCCACCGACAGCCGTCGTGAGAGCGCCGAAGATACCCATGACATGTTCTCCAATTCGATTCCCGGCGGCTGGCAATCACAGGAGTGGCCGCATCGGCGGAGCATGTCGCAAAGGTCGTGCCACGAAACAAAACGTAACAAAATCATCCGCTTGAAAAAAATGCCCCGGTCGTTCGACCGGGGCACATTTGCCGGGAGCGGCAACAATTGCCGGGAAGGAATGTCAGGTCGCCGATGGCGCCGCCGGGTGAAACACCAGCGCGAAACCGTCCATGCAGTAGCGCAGTCCGGTCGGTTTCGGGCCGTCGTCGAAGACGTGGCCGAGATGGCCGCCGCAGCGGCGGCAATGCACCTCGGTGCGCACCATGCCGAAAGTGCGGTCCGACGTCGTGCCGACCGCATTGTCCAGCGGCTTGTAGAAGCTCGGCCAGCCGGTGCCGCTCTCATACTTGGTCTCGGACGAGAACAGCGGCAGGTCGCACCCGGCGCAGGCGAAGGTGCCCTTGCGGTGCTCCTTGAGCAGCGGGCTCGATCCCGGCCGCTCGGTGCCCTGGTTGCGCAGGATCTCGTATTGCTGCGGCGTCAGCTGCGCGCGCCATTCGGCGTCGGTCTTCTCGATCTCGAATTTCTCGGCGGCCTGCGCCGGCGAGGCGCGCAGCCAGCGGAAGGCGGCGAAGCCGAACAGGCCGGCGACGGAAGCAAGCAGGATGCGGCGATCGATCATCAATCATCTCCGGTGCGGACGGCTCAGGGGGCGCGCCCGAGGTTCGTCAAGAGATACGAACCCCGCCGGCGGACGTTACATCCGCCCGTCGGAGATCCGCTCACTTTCTTGCGAGGCATCCGGATACGGCGCCTCGCCGTCCTCGACCTGCCTGGGCGCGGGCGGACGCGCCGGCCGGACGGCCGACGGGGGTGGACGGCGGGGCGCCGGTCCCCGGGTTCCCGCCCTGAGATTGGCCTCGGCGAGCCGCGCCTCGCGCAGGCGCTCCTTCGCACGTGCACCCTCGCGGTAGCGCGCCAGAACACCCGCCACGGACGAGGCCCCCCTCGCCCACAGGCTGACGAAATGACCGGCGACGCGGCCGGTGGTGCCGCCGGCCCAGACCAGCTCGAACGGCGAAAACAGCCGCCAGCGATCGTCGCCCCACAGGATGCTGCGCGCGATCAGCTGCCCGGCGAGCGCCGAGGTGTTGAGTCCCTGCCGGCCGAAGCCGCTCGCCACCCACAGGCCCCGGCGCAACTGGCCGATCTGCGGCATGCCGTGCACGGTGACGCCGACCGCGCCGCCGAACATCTCCGAAATCGGAACCTTGCCGAGTTGCGGAAACACCGTGGCGATGCGGCGCTGCACCGCCGCGCCGAGGCGCTCCGGCCGTGCGTCCCAGGTGGTTTCGGGGCTCGCCCACAACAGCCGATCGCCATCGACGACACGGAAATGGTCGATGCCGTCGCTGTCGACGACCGAGCCGGGAAAGGCGATGGACCCCGCCAGCCGCTCCCCGAGCGGCTCGGTCAATGCCGCGTAGCGCCACACCGGCAGCAGCGTATCGGACAGCCGCTTCAACGGCGCACCGAGATGGATATTGCCGGCGAGGACAATGTGGTTGGCCCGCAGCCGCGCCGTCGGCGTCACGATGCGTTTGCGGATGCCCGAGAAATCGATGCTGACGACCGGCGTCTCCTCGAAGATCCGCACGCCTGCCCGCGTCGCCAGCGCGGCGAGGCCGTGCACATATTTGCGGCCATCGATCTGGAACGCCTTCGGATAATAGATGCCGTGGAAATAGCGGCCGGTCCTGAGCACGCTGCGCACGCGATCGGCCTGCCAGCCCTCGACCTCGGTCGCGAAATCCTCGCCCAGCGTCTGCAGGCGGCTGATCAACGCCTCGCCGACATCGACATTGGAGACTTCCAGCGCGCCGTCGCTCGGCTTGATGCCCGGGATCAAATCTTCGGTAGCGGTGGCGCGGACATAGTCGGCGCCCTCCTTCGACAGCGCCCATAATTCGCGGGCATCGTCGCGGCCGACACGCTCGATCACATCTGACATCGGCAGGCCGAATCCCGGCATCACGGTGCCGAGATGGTGACCGGAGGCGTTCCAGCCGATCTGGCGGCCTTCGAGCACCGCGACGCTCGCACCGAGCCGCGCCGCCTCACGCGCCACGGTCAGGCCGGCCAGCCCTGCCCCGACCACGCAAATGTCGACATCGAGGTCGAAGGCCAGACGGTCGCGGAACGGCGAGGCCGCCTGATCGGGGCCGTCTGCCGCACTTGTGGAACTCTCGCTCATGGCGTTTCTTACGAACCGCCGCGGCGCTTGTCACCTTGTCCAGGGCATGAGCCTGTAGAATTAATTCGACCTGACCGAATCGAGAATGGAAGTCCATGCGCCGTTTGCTGCTCCTGCGTCACGCCAAAACCGAACACGACGCGCCTTCGGGGCACGACCAGGACCGCCGTCTCGACGAGCGCGGCCACCGCGACGCAGCGGAGATCGGCGGCTGGATCGCCCGTCATCCGCCCCTGCCCAATCTGGCGCTGGTCTCGCCGGCGGTCCGCACCAGGCAGACCTGGGAGATCGTGCGCGAGGCGCTGAAGGACGCCGGGCATGCGCCGAAAGTCGAATTCGTACCGGACCTCTACGGCGCCGATCCGGCGCAATTGCTGACCGCGATCCGGATGGCTTCGGTCACCGATCCGAAGCGGCTGATGCTGATCGGCCATAATCCCGGCATGCACGAGCTCGCGCTGACCCTGACCGGCAGCGGCGACGAGGCCGCGAAGCGCGCGCTCGGCGACAATCTGCCGACCTCGGGGCTCGCCGTCTTCGACTTCGCGACCGACGACTGGAACGACGTCTCGTTCCGGCGCGGCAAGCTCGTCCTGTTCGTCAGCCCTAAACTATTGAAGCAGGCCTCGCGCAGCTGACGCAAGCGGACAGCGCCGCGCCGCCATGCTATATTGACGTCTGCGCGACAGGGGGACCGGTTCGCGTCGATACCAGAACGACTTCAAGAAAAAGAAGGCGCGCGTCCCGGGCACAGGGACCAAACGGCTCCAGACCAATCGCGGACAGGAGGCGCAGATGTACAAGTCCATTCTCGTTCCGATCGACCTCGCCGATACCGATCTGGCGAAGCCGGCGATCGCAACCGCCGCGACGCTGTCGCAGACATGGAACGGGGCGGTGCGTCTGCTCAACGTGCTGCCGATGACGCCGGTGATGCTCGCCGAATACGTGCCGGCGGATTTCGACAGCCAGCAGCGCGAAACGTCGGAAGAAGCGCTTGCGATCGTCGCGCGCGAATCCGGCATCGCGCCCTCCCGCATCTCGGGCGTGGTCCGCCAGGGCGGCATCTATCATGAGATCCTCGAGGAGGCCGCGGCCATGAAGGCCGACCTCATCGTGATGACCTCGCACCGGCCGGCGATGCGCACCTACTTCCTCGGCTCGAATGCCGGGCACGTGGTGCGCTACGCCAAATGCTCGGTGCTGGTGGTGCGGCACTAAAGCTGGGTGAGTTATGCCGCCGCCGCAGGCGGCGCTGCCAAAATATCGAAAACAACCCCATGCAAAGCAGCCGGCGGCGGACGGCGTTCGAGCAGGCGACTTGACACGTCGGGCAACTCAGGAGTATTCTTCTAATATTCCGAAATTGCACCCACGTCCCCTCGCCCTACACGTCGCAGGCGGGAAAGGGAAACGCGCCCGATTTGCGGGCGCAGCCTAATCTCAGCCTGCTTTAATCCAACCAGGACGTGGACTCATTAGCGCGTAGCCACGGCCGGATTGACGCGAGTTGGACGAACCCGAGGTAGTTGGCAGCGCGTTTGTCGTAGCGCGTTACCACACGCCGGCAGTGCTTGAGCGGACTTCGCTGACGAGTTTGGAATAGTGGTCCGATACAGCTGTTTGTTCGCTATCTCCTTAAGGTTGAGGCAATCAAGCCACGCTATTGTCTCGCCCGTGTCCTTCAAGATGGTAACGGTTGGCACCAAGGGTAATGTCTGGTTACTTCCTCACGGCCTGTCTGATCGTGCTAGCCTTGAGTTTCGAGGTATCGTTTCGCCGATCCTGAAATCTATCACGGAACTCTGAGCTGCTTGGCTCGGCCCAGCGGCTCGCAGTTCGGCGGCGTGCGATGTGGCCGGCAGGCTGCGGGCTAATCTGCATCCTGCTGGGGTGGATCGTACTTCATTTTGTTCAAGACAAGCTTGTTCTCTCCGTGACGGGCAGTCTAATAATGCTTAGTGCCTCTTTCTTCACCGGATCGTTTATCGGCGTTATAGCCGGGACAGTGAATCGGGTTTGAAGCGCCGCGATCAAGGCAAGCGAAAGGCACATCAGGCTATGGCCGCCGACAAGCTGCCGTGGCTTTGGCATCGTCCTGTTGATGTCCCTGTTTTGGCCCCAACCCGGACATGTCCGCACGCTCGCGGAGTATCCATTGGCTGATTGCGTCGCGACCGCCGCGCCAGCTTGAGCCTTCAGCACGGCGCCGGTGGCAGCGTCACCGGCGCTGCTATTTCGTGAATCTCGGCCTTGTGGATGTCGGCGGCGTTGGCGCCGCGGGCTGAAGATTGAACGTCAGCCAGACGTTCCAGCCTGCTGGCCGATTTTCATTGGCGAATTCGCCGTAGCCCTTTAGGTTCAGATATCCCTGCATGTCCCCGACCGGAAAAATGTAGCCGATCTGCGGGCCGACACCGGCCACGCGCGACCGGAAGCAGCCGACGCGATCGCCGGAGCCGCTGTCGCAGCCGAGCTGCTGATAGAGGTAACCGACGAGGCCGACCTGCCACTGCTTGGTCAGGAATTGCGATGCGCCCCAGTCGAGGTGCATGTCGACGCCGCTTTGATATTGGGTGGAGGGGTTGACGAAGTTGTAGGTGAATCCCAGCACCGTCGAAAATTCATGCCCGGTCTTTGGATCGAAATAGGTGTAGCCGCCGCCCGCGTCGACCGCCCAGTGCCCAATCCCCAAATTCGCCAGGCGGCCCGACTGATAGGCGCCGACCGGAAGGTCGGCGGTAATGTACGTCATGTAATTGTTGACACCGGCATTCCAGCGCAGCGCGAACTGCGGGATCAGGTCGCCGAATGCAATGAGCGAGCTGTCGATGCTGTCAAACCGGGAGAAGGGGAACGTGCCGCCGCCCGGTCCCGTCAATGTCCCAACGAGCGATCCCGCCAGCGACGTGGAGTTGGAGCCGTAGGTCGCCAACAGGCTGGCAGAGGCCTGACCGCCCAGCACCGGCGTTGCAAAGGTGTAAGTCCCGGCGACAAGTCCAAGATTCACATTCGCATTGACGTTCGCGTTCACGGTGGCTGTCAGATTCGCGGGAAAGCGGCCAAGCGTGATTTCGCGCGACCGCGCCACGTCGCCGCCGGCGGAAACAGAGGTGTGATAATAAACCGTGGTCACCGACCAGCCCGGCGCCTGCTGAGGAACAGCCGCGAGGCTGCCAAAAAATCCGGGCAGCCAAAAGCTGATGCCATTTTCATCGGCGCGTGCCGCTTGGGTGGATAGCACCAGCAGAGCGGCGAGCGCCCCGATACTCAAATGCCACTGCGAAAAAAATCTGCGTCCCAAGCCCGGTCCAAGGTACCGCATCGCCGCCCCCGACTCTCGCGATCCCGCCATTGCTCGGGCGGGGTAGAAACTCGGAAAGAATAAGCTGACGCCGCCGTTGGTCCATGTGAAATCAGCATACTTGCGTTCAGTCGGCCATTTATTGAAAGGCTGTGTTCACGACGCCACAGCCTTGGCACTTTCTGCATAGTCGTCAGAGGCTCTCGACAAGGAAGAGGCGACCTGGCTCGATTGATCTAGATCAACATGAGAAAGATGCGGTGCTGGAAGCATGTCATCTTGTCTAGTTGGTAGACGTTGCATTGTCGGTCTCGCACTCCAGACACTCGATCGTCTTTTGACTGTCCAAAGCGTCCCCCGAAGCATCGGCGAGCTAGAAAGCTGCAGATAGATTCTTGCTCGGGCGGCGCTCGTAACTTTGAAACTCTGTCATTGCGAGCAGCCTATGCACGACGTTGGCGTTGCGGCAGACGTACCCAATCTGGTGGCTGATGGCTTCGAACGCACCTCGCCCGCCACCGCATTCCCGGTCAATGGCTACGGCCCTCGTGAAGCGGCAGCGTCCGGGAATAGACGACCGATTGGTATTCACCAAAAGCACGACGCAGACGCCCCGAAAGCCTGCTGCATCCCGCAAGATCCTCGCGGCCGGTCCGAGGGCGCGAGTTACGACCCTCGTCAGCCGAACCTCAGGATTCCACGCAAGGTGCTTAAGGCGGCTCGCATCTTTGCGCCCCTAGCCAATGCCGCCGCTATCGTCCGGCCACGCGTCATGCCGAGCCGATCGACGACACCTCAGCAAGCCATGTCGGCTTCAGGTGCATCACCAGGAAGAGGATCACGTCATGAGTAACGACACGATTCCAGAAAAGCCTGAGATGAGTACAGGGCCGATCAGTGCAGGATTGAAACGCCGCGATCTCTTGTTGAGCGGTAGTTCGCTCGTCGCCGCTTCAGCACTCTCTGCCGTCGGGGCGACAAGCTTCGCGCAAGCGCAGCAACCAACGCCGGCTCCGGCGCCCGCACCGGCCGGACAGCGGCCCAATATCGTCGTCATCATGGGGGACGATATCGGCATCTGGAATATCGGTGCTTACCATCGCGGCATGATGGCCGGCCGGACGCCGAACCTCGACAAGATCGCCGCAGAAGGCATGCTGTTTACCGATTATTACGCCGAGGCAAGTTGCACCGCAGGCCGCGCCAACTTCATCACCGGCGAGCTACCGATCCGCACCGGCATGACAACGGTCGGTCAGGCCGGCGCCCCCACAGGCTTGCCGGCGGAGGCCGTGACCATTGCCACCGCGCTCAAAGGCATGGGCTATGCCACCGGCCAATTCGGCAAGAACCACCTTGGCGACAAGAACGAGTTTCTGCCGACAGTGCACGGCTTCGACGAGTTCTTCGGCTATTTGTATCATCTCGACGCGATGGAAGATCCGGCCCACCCTGCTTATCCGCAGGACCTGTTGAACAAGGTCGGCCCGCGCAACATGATCCATTCGTGGGCGACCAATGTGGACGACGCCACCGTGGATCCCCGCTGGGGCAAGGTCGGCAAGCAGAGGATTGAAGACGCCGGAACGCTCTATCCCAAGCGGATGGAAACTGTGGACGATGAAATTCGAGACTTTGCGTTGAGTTTCATTGAAAAGGCCAAGGCCGACAACAAGCCGTTCTTCTTGTGGCTCAATCCGACTCGCATGCACATCGTCACGCATTTGTCGCCAAAGTATCAGGCAATGCGCAATTCCAAGAACGGTTGGTCGATTCATGAAGCCGGCATGGCACAGCTTGACGACGATGTCGGCGTCGTCATGCAAAAGCTTAAGGACATGGGCGTGGATGACAACACCATTGTCATCTTCACCACTGATAACGGCACCGAGGTCTTCACTTGGCCGGATGGCGGACAGACACCGTTCGCTCAAAGCAAAGGTACGGTCATGGAAGGCGGCTTTCGCGCGCCCGCGATGATCCGCTGGCCGGGCAAAGTGCCGGCCGGCAAGGTCGAGAACGGCATCATCTCCGGGCTGGACTGGTTCCCGACCTTGCTGGCCGCTGCCGGCAACCCGAACATTGTCGAAGAACTGAAGAAGGGGAAGCACATCGGGGACCGTACCTACAAGTGCCATCTGGACGGTTATAATCAGATGGACATGATTACCGGCAAGGGGCCGTCGAACCGACACGAAATCTGGTACTTCGGCGAGAGCGAACTGGGGGCTGTGCGCATCGACGACTACAAGTATCGTTTTATCGACCAACCGGGGGGCTGGCTGGGCGAAAAAAGCAAGGTTGACGTGCCCTACCTGACCAACCTTCGCCTGGATCCGTTCGAGCGAACGGGCTGGCCTGACAGCGGGACCAAATACGGCGCGCAACAATACTTCGACTGGTTCAAATATGAGTTCTGGCGCTTCGTGTTCGTTCAACAGGAGGTCGAGAAGCTGGCCATGACGGCGGTCGAGTTTCCGCCGATGCAGAAGGGCGCGAGCTTCAACCTCGATTCCGTGAAGGCGAAAATCGAGGCCGCCAGGACGGCAATGGCAAAATGAGATTCATGATCGTGTTGGGCGGCGTCGATGCCGCCCAACACCGTCTCCTCCGGCCTTTCGATATCGCAGATCGGTTTACCGAAATCCGCTTCCGGGAATGGAACGGGCCAAGAGCGGTGTTCGCCTAGAGGCGATTCCGTTGCGGCTGCATCCGACGCACCTCGCGCTCGATACTGGCGGCGACCAGCGGCGCCTTGTCGGCGGCGATGGGCGGAGAAAACACGAAGCCCTGCACCACATCGCAATCGAGCCCGCCGAGCACGTCCAGTTCGGCGGACAATTCGGCGCCCTCCGCCACGACCGTCATGCCGAGCCCGTGCGACAGGGCGATGATGCCGCCGAGCAGCTTGCGCTTCTCCGGCGCGGTGGAAATGCCATCCACGAAGGCCCGGTCCACTTTCAGGCAGTCGAAAGGAAGGCGCGTCAGATAGCCGAGCGAGGAATAGCCGGAGCCAAAATCGTCCAGCGCCAGCCGGGCGCCGAGACCCGACAGGGCCGTCAGCGTGCGGCTGATCCGCTGCTCGGTATGATCCACGAACAGGCTTTCGGTGAGCTCCAGACAGAGCAGCTTCGCCGGAAAGCCGGTCTCTGCCAGGATGGCCGAGACCGCGGTCTCGAAATCCACGCTCCAGATCTGCGCCGGCGAGACATTGACCGAGATGGAGCGCGGCGGCAGCCCGGCATCCAGCCAGGCGCGGCCCTGCCGGCAGGCCTCGCGCAGCACCCACAGGCCGAGGTCGACGATGAGGCCGGAGCTTTCGGCGATCGGAATGAACTCCGCCGGCGAGATCGGTCCGCGCTCGGGATGGGCCCAGCGCAGCAGCGCCTCGAAGCCGGTGACGCGGCCGGTCTTCAGGTCCACCTGCGGCTGGTAATGGGCCTCGAGGGCGCCGGCCTCCACCGCGTGGCGCAGGTGGCGGCCGAGATCGAGCCTTTCATCGACCGCCTGCGCATAGACCGGCTCGAACAGTTGCGCCCGGCCGCGCCCGGCCTCCTTGGCCATGTAGAGCGCGAGGTCCGCGTTGCGCACGGCGGTCTCCGCCGTCGCGCCGTGCTCCGGCAGGCGGGCGATGCCGATGGTGGCGCCGACCGAGGCCTCGCCCTCGGCGAGATCGACGGGGCCGGACAGTTTGCCGACGAGCCGATCGGCAAGCCCGGTCAGCGCGGCGTCGGACGTGTCGCATCCATCCGCCAGCACGGCGAATTCGTCGCCGCCGAGCCGGGCGATGAAGGCGCGCGGCCCCAAGTCCTGCCGCAACGCAGCCGCCACCTTGATCAGCAATTCGTCACCGGCGGCATGGCCGAGGGAATCATTGACCTCCTTGAAGCGATCGAGGTCGATGAGCAGCAGCGCACCAGTCCGGCCTCCCTGGGAGCAGCCTTCGGTCAGGGCGGCGAGCTGGCGCGTGAACAGCGCGCGATTGGCAAGGCCGGTCAGAGGATCGCTGTAGGCGAGCTGCTCGAGCTGGCGCTCGGCTTCCTTGCGCTCGGTGACGTCCTGCACGGTACCGATGATGCCGATGACCTTGTCGTGGGCAACCTCCGCCTTGCAGATCACAGCCAGATCGCGGGGCATGCCGTCCGCGTGCAGGATGCGCAGGTCGGTGGCCTCGGTCCGGCGGGTGCGCAGCACCCGTTTCTGCACATCACGGAAGCGGTCGGCGTCGCCGTCCAGGAAATAGGGTCCCATGTTCTCATCGGTCGGCTCGAACGTGTCGGGCAAGCCGAGAAGCTGGTAGAGCTCGGGCGCCCAGATCGTGCGGCCGCTGTCCAGCCGGAAGCTCCAGGTGCCGATCTTGCCGAGGCGGTGGGCCTCCTCCAGCGCCCGCGTGCGCTGGTCGAGCAGCGCCTTGGCCGCCCTGAGCTGGGTGATGTCGCTGGAGGTGCCGCGATAGCCGAGAAAGCTGCCGTCATCGGCGAAGATCGGCTTGCCGCTGGTGCAGATACTGACGCGCGAGCCGTCCTTGCCGATCAGCGTATAGGTGAAGTCGCGAAAAGGGCGATGGGCCTCCATATCGGCCCGGTGCCGCGCCATCGCCTCCCCGTCCTCGGGCGCATAAGTCAGTTCCCAGCGCGCCTTCCTGCCGGCGGCCACCGTCTGGAACGCCGCATTGCCGGCAAGCGATTTGGGATAGGGCAGCAGCCGATGCTCGGCGTCGCTCTCCCAGCACCAGTCCGAGGCGGTCGAGACAAAATCGGCCAGCCGTTGCTCGCTCTCCGCCAGGCGCCGCAGCGCGGAGGTCTCCTCCGTGACGTCGCGGACGATGCCGGACACGCGTCGGACCTGGCCGTCCGCGTCGAATTCCGGCTCGCCGTGCACCACGCAGTCGAGCAGGCTGCCATCGGAGCTGCGGAGTCTCGTCCGCACCGCATAGGGCCGCCCCTCCGCCCAGCAGGCCGCGTAATGCGCCTCCAGAAGCTTCCGGCTCTCGGGCAAATAGCGCTCGCGCACCGTGGCGATGGGGATGTAGCCGTCGGCGGTGTCGAATTCGTAGAATGCGGCGAGCTCGGGCGATATCCAGAGATCGGTCGCGGCGGCACTCTGCGACTCCCAGTAGCCCATGCGGGCCAACCGGATCGCACAGCGCAGCGATCGCTCCTCATGCCAGCGGCGACGCGCTTCCCGGGTCGGGGCCTGCCCTTGCGACAATTTGCGAGCGGCCATCGGTCCCCAACTCAACGCTAGCGTACGCAGCTAACAGGCTAGCATAGAGCGTCACAACCTTGGAGCGACGGCGGTGACGAGACGGGGCTCTTCCGCTTCTTTGGTGTAGTTTTGGTGAATTCTGCAACCGGCGGTTGGCGCCCGGCCCTAAAGCGCGACGTGATTGGGTTGAATCGTCATCGCGCTTTACCTCTTTGTTTGAGCATGATCTCCGCGCAAACGCTTCCCGCGTTTGTCGCGAGGGAAAACCGCTTCGCACTTTTCCGGATCATGCATTAGCGCAGCACCGGCATCTTAACGGATCCGCACCAGCTCCAGGTCGAAGTCGCCGGTGACGGCGGTCTCGATCTGGCAGCGCGAGAGTCCGATATCGCGCAACGCCCGGTCATCGAGCTGGCGCAGCGTCTTGATCGCCTCGCGGCGCACCCAATAGGTCGCGAGTGCATCGCCCCAACCTCGGAGCAATCGGAGCAATCCGCCCAACATGTTGGACCGCGCGGGCCCTGCGGCGGCTGACGATATCGCTGACATTGTAATCTCCTTTCGCTGCCCATAGACAAGGCTACGCCGTTGACGCAAATGCTGTTTCAGCGCCTGTGCCGTCGGGACCTCGGATTGCTTGCGCGCTCCTCGGTGCAATCATGGGCTTGTTCCCTCTTAAATGATCCGGTACATTGCTCGGAGCAAGTAAAACATTGCTCTCGGTGCAATAATGTCGAGGTTCGAATATCTGAAGCTGGCGGATGCGGTGGCCGCCGAGATCGCCAGCGGCGCGCTGAAGGCGGGCGACCGCCTGCCGCCGCAGCGTCATTTCGCCTATGATCGCAACATCGCCGTCTCGACGGCGAGCCGGGTCTACACCGAGCTGTTGCGGCGCGGGCTGGTGGTCGGCGAAGTCGGCCGCGGCACTTTCGTGTCCGGCGAGGCACGCCGCGGCATCACGGCCCCGACCGAGCCACGCGGCGCCCGCATCGACCTCGAGTTCAACTATCCGCTGCTGCCGCACCAGGCGACGATGATCGCCAAGAGCCTCGAAGGACTGGAGCGGCCCGAGGTGCTCGAGGGCGCGCTGCGGCCGGGGACCAGTTTTGGCACGCGGGCGGCACGCACCATTTCCTCGGAATTTCTTGCGCGCAAGAACTGGACGCCAAATCCCGACCAGATCGTGTTCACCGCCAATGGCCGGCAATGCATCGCCGCCGCGCTCGCCGCCGTGGTGCCGCCCGGCGGACGCTGCGGCGTCGAGGCGCTGACCTACCCGTTCGTCAAGGGCATCGCCGCGCGGCTCGGCATCTCGCTGGTGCCGCTCGCGATGGACGAACACGGCGTGCGACCGGATGCGGTGCAGAAGGCGCATCGCGAGGCGCATCTGTCCGCGATCTACGTTCAGCCCACGATCCAGAACCCGCTCAGCATCACCATGCCACCCGAGCGCCGCGCCGAGCTGTTGCGGGTGGTGGAGAAGCTCGGCCTCGTCGTCATCGAGGACGGCGTTTACGGTTTCCTCGACGATGAGGCGCCGCTCGCCGCGCTGGCGCCCGACAGCTGCATCATGCTCGACAGCCTGTCGAAGAAGGTCGCGCCGGGCCTTGCGCTCGGCTTCATCGTGTCGCCGCCGCGGCTGCGCGAGAGCATCATGGCCGCGGTGCGCTCAGGCGGCTGGACCGCATCGGGCTATGCCTTCGCCGCGGGGCAGCGGCTGATGGCCGACGGCACCGCCGCCGAATTGTCACGGCTGAAGCGGATCGATGCCGGCCGCCGCCAGCTTCTGGCGGCCAAGCATCTGGCCGATCTCGAAATCCAGACCAATCCGAAGTCGTATCATCTCTGGCTGACCTTGCCGCCGCATTGGCGCTCGCAGACCCTGGTCGCCGCCGCGGCGCGCCGCGACATCGCGCTGACGCCGTCGACGACCTTTGCCGCCACGCCGGGGCACGCGCCCAATGCGGTGCGGCTCGCACTGGCCGCACCGCCGATGGAGCAGCTCGACCTCGGCCTGCGGACACTGGCGGCAATGCTGAGCGCGACCGAAGAGGATTTTGACTCGACGGAGTGACGCAAGTTCACTCCGAAGCGGCGCAGCAGTCCAGAATTGGATACGAGTGGCGCTCGCGATCGTGGCACTCGCAGCGGTCCATTTCCAGTGAGCGCCGGAGCATCAAAAGCCACAGGCCGCATACGTCTTGCTCACGAGACGAAAATGCGCGCCCTCGGGTACGAAGTCCACATCCAGGCACTGATTGCCTCTGCGATACTCCCCGATCACGCCGCACTGCAGATATTCGAGGTTTATCCGCCAGCGCTTTTCTTGCGGCGAGTAGGTCGCGAAGTCGTGCTGCGCGACCGGCGTTCCCTTGCAGATTCCGGCAACGTATTGCCGCACATCGGGCGGCAGATTGTCGATGTGATTGGGATCAAGCGGATCGTGCTTGTTGCCGAAGCCGCCGCCCTTGGCAACGGCCGGCGAGATGCTCAAGAGCACGAGGCATAGAGCCATAAATGGGGTCCGGATTGTCATCTGACCCTCCAGCCAAAAGCAAATCCGTCGCCGAGTTTACACCGCGTTGCTTACAACCCGCTTACAGTCCGGCCGCGCGAACCGCTGCCTCACTGATTGCGAACCGCCTTCGGCAGCAGCGCATCGGGCAATTGATCGAAGCTGTAGCGCCGCGGCCGGTTGCGCGTGACGAAACCGCCGACCTGCCAGGTGAACAGCGCGGCAAAGCCGACCAGGAACAGCGCGCCCATCCAGTTCGAGGTCAGCAGCGCCGTCAGCAGCAATCCGATCATTGCCACCGCAAGGCAGGCTAGCAGCGCCAGCGCGGCGGTGTACGTCTTCGGTCCGAGGCCTGCGACCAGCCTGGCGTTGCTGCCCGCCGCCTGCATCCGGCGATGCAGCTCGACGATGAAGTCGCGGTAGAGATGTCCCTGCGGCGCCACCAGCGTCGCGGTCTGCCAGGTGGTCGAGAGGATCGCGATCCGCCCGCCCTTGGCGTTGTCGATGTCGGCGCGAAACCGCTGCTGCTGCATCGAGACCGGGCGATAGGACAATTTCACCGCGGAGATGTCGGCATAGTCCCACACGCCGGACCTGCCGGCGATCCGCCACGACAGCCCGTCCTCGGTCAGCTCGAACTGGTGCGCCGAGCCGATCAATGAGGCCTTGTAGGCATAGCGCAGCGGCGAGCCCTCGCCTGCCTCCGATCGATCCTGCAACGTTGTTGGCAAGCCGCCGTTCCACCCGTCCAAATCCATCCACGCGCTTGCGCGGAACGTCATGGCTATCCTACAAGCGAGCCATGCCCGAGACGACCTATTTTCCGCGCTACCTCATCCTCGGCGGCGCGATGATATCCGGCGTGCTGCTGGCGCTTGCCGTGCACATGCTCGGCGCGCGCTACGGGCTCGATCTCGGCGGCCTGTGGCGCTCCGACAGCCACGAGTTCATGCCGGCGGGCGCCGCGATTGCGTGGTGGCTGATCGCGACCGTCGGATTTTCGGGCGGCTACTTCACCGCCAATCTGATGCACAGCGCGGTGGCCGGCCAGATCCCGCAGCGGATGCGTAACTTCCTGATCGTCGTCGGCGTGCTGATGCTGGCCGGCGCCGGCCAGGCCGCGTCGGCGCCGAGCACGGTCTCGACCATATCCGCCGTGCTCGCCGGCCTCGCCGCCCTGTGCCTCGGCGCAGTGATGGCGTTCTGCGGCGCCTATTTTGCCCTGCGCAAGAGCTGAGCTAGCCTTCCAACTCAGGCGACCGACCGTTCCGGCACCCTGCGCAACATCTTGGCGACGTCGGCTGCCGGCCGCGGCGGGCTGAACAGATAGCCCTGCGCCTGCGTGCAGCCCTCCCGACGCAGCAGGTCGAACTGGGTATCGGTCTCGACCCCTTCGGCTGTCGTGACGATGCCGAGGCTCTTGCCGAGGCCGGTGACCGCGCGCACGATCGCCATCGAGTCCTCGCGTGTCGCAAGATCGGTGACGAAGGACCGGTCGATCTTGATCTTGTCGAACGGGAAGCTGCGCAGATAGCTCAGCGAGGAATAGCCGGTGCCGAAATCGTCCAGCGAGATGCGGACGCCGAAGCCGCGCAGCTCATGCAGCACCGCGAGCGTCGCCTCGCTGTTCTGCAGCAGCACCGATTCGGTGATCTCGAGCTCAAGCCGGTCCGCCGACAGGCCCGATGCTTGCAGCGCCGCCTTCACCGACGACACCAGGTTCGGGTTCTTGAACTGCACCGGCGAGAGATTGACGGCAACCGCGACGGCCTCGGGCCAGCCCGCGGCATCCGCGCAGGCCTTGCGCAACACGATCTCGCCAAGCGGAACGATCAGCCCGGTTTCCTCGGCGACAGGAATGAAATTGTTCGGCGCGATCAGGCCACGCAACGAATGGTTCCAGCGCGCCAGCGCCTCGAAGGCGACGATCCGATCGCCCGCGACATCACGGATCGGCTGATAGTAGACCTCGAACTCGTCATGCTCGAGCGCGAGCCGCAGGTCGCGCTCCAGCAGGCGCCGCGCCTGCGCACGCGCATCCATCCCGGTCTCGAAGAAGCGATAGGTGCCGCGGCCGTCGGCCTTGGCGCGGTACAGCGCAAGATCGGCCTTTTGCAGCAATTCGTCGGGATCCTTGCCATCCTCGGGCGCGAGCGAGATGCCGATGCTGACGCCGATCACGAGCTGATGGCCGCCGATCTCGTAGGGCGCGGCGATCCGCTCGACCACGAGACTTGCCAGCGACGACACGACGGACGGCTCGCAATTGCTGCAGAACTGCACGATGGCGAATTCGTCGCCGCCAAGCCGCGCCACGGTGTCGTGCTCGGTGACGCATTCGCCCAGCCGGCGCGCGACTTCGCGGAGCAGCGCGTCGCCGATCGGATGTCCGAGCGTGTCGTTGATTTCCTTGAAATGATCGAGATCGAGACAGAGCACGGCCAGCTGGTCGGAGCGCTTGGCCAGTCGCGAGGCCTTCTCGAGCTGCTCGCGGAACAGCGTCCGGTTCGGCAAATTGGTCAGCGCGTCATGCCGCGCCATGTGCGAAATCTGTTCCTGGGCCTGCTGCCATTCGGTGATGTCCTCGAAGGTCGCAACCCAGCCGCCGCCCTTCATCGGCTGGTCGACGACACGGATCGCGCGCTCGTTGCGGCTGACGATCCGCGTCGCGCTGTGGCCGGCCTTTGCCTCTGCGACGAGAGCATTGCAGCACTCCTCGGGATCGCCGTCCCACTCGCCGATGGAATGGAGGTCCTGCAGGACGTCGATCAGCAGGCGTCCCTGCAGCGGTATGCGACTGCGCCCCATCATCTCGCTGTAGCGCTCGTTGAACAGCATGATGCGGCCGTCGGCATCGAACATGCACAGCCCCTGCGACATGTTCTCGAGCGCGGTATCGAGCACCACCTTCTGCTTGTGAAGCTCGGTCTTGGCGCGACGGTCGAGGATCGAGGCGATCAGCGAGAGGCCGAGGATCGCGAAGGCCGCAACGGCGGTCATGAACGAGAGCACGCGCGGCGAGACCGTAAGTCCGCCGGAAACGATCGTCGGATCCGGAACGAGCGTCACCGCGCCCATCGCGGTGAAATGATGCGAGACGATCGCGACGGTCAGAAGACCGGTCGCGGCGGCCGTGGTGCCGAAACGTTCGCCAAGGGTGGCAACGACGAGCGCGAGCGCGCCGAACAAGCTTCCGAACGCGATCGACGAGGCGACGATGCCCGGCGACCAGACGATGCGCGCGGGCAGTTCCAGCCCGAGCATGCCGGTATAATGCATCGCCGCGACACCGGCGCCGACGATCGCGCCACCGGCCGCAACCGTCTGCCAGCGTCCGTCGAGCGTGGCGACGGCCAATCCGACCGCCAGGATCGCAACCGCGAGCACCAGCGACAGCAGCGTGATGGGAATGTTGTACCCGGCTTCGATGCCGGGATCGTACGCCAGCATGGCGACGAAATGGGTGGCCCAGATACCGCAACCGCCGACCGCCGCATCGAGGCCGATCCAGATCTCGCGGGCCCGCCCCTGTGCGGCGCGGGCACGGTGAAACAGGCTGATCGCGACGGCGCTGGCGAGCAGGCAGATCACCCCGCCAAGGACGACCAGCCGCCAGTCATGTTCCAAAGTGAGACAGGTCAGAACGCGATACATATAGGCCCCCTTTATGGACCTATAAGAACAGACGCATTCGTGTAGGAACGGTAACCGCACCGCAGCAGGGTTCCACGCATGGTGAAAAAGCCTTGAATGCAGGCGATCGCATCAGGGCAAAGCTGAGAAGCCTCGCCGCAGCTCGTCTCAACGCCGAGCCTCTGACCATGCGCCGATCCAGATCAGCGCAGCCGCCGCCAGCAACACGCCGGCGGAGATGACGAGCGCCGCATGCAGGCCGGCGATGAAGGCCGCGGACCGGCTGACCATCGAGCCGAACAGTGCGACGCCGAGCACGCTGCCGGTCTGCCGGGTCGCGTTCAACACCCCGGCCGCGATGCCGGCATGCTGCGGCTCGGCGCTGCCGAGCAGCGCCGATGTCAGGGGCGGCACCAGCAGGCCGAGGCCGCCGCACACGGCCAGCAATTGCAGGCAGATCGCGAGATAGCTCGTGCCGGGGCCGATGAACAGCAGCGCAAGACATCCGGCGGCCGAGAGCGCGGCACCGAGCGCGATTGTCGCCGGCGCGCCGATCCGCTCCGCGACATGCGGCGCGATCAGGTTGGCGGGCAGCACGGCGCCGAGCATCGGCACGAACGCGAGGCCAGTGGCGAACGCCGACAGCCCGTTGACCTGCTGGAAGTAGAGGCTGAGCACGAAGATCAGGCCGTAGAACGCGACATTGACCAGGAGGCCGACCAGCGAGGTCAGGGCAAACATCCGGTGGCGAAACAGCGACAGCGGCAGCATCGGCTGCGGCGCGCGCGCCTCACGCCAGACGAACAGCACGGAGAAGACGGCGGCGAGAACGAAGCCCGCGATCACGAACGGGCTGCCCCAGCCGAGCGCGCCGCCTTCGATCAGCGCGCCGGCCAGCGTGCCGAGCGCGGCGATCGCCGCGACCTGACCCGGCAGATCGAGCCGGTGTTGCTGATGACGCGTGGTTTCGCTGGCAAAGCGCCAGGCGAGCCACAAGCCGGCGAGGCCGATCGGCAGGTTGACCAGAAAGATCGCGCGCCAGCCGACCAGCGCGATCAGTCCGCCGCCGACGAACGGGCCGGCGGTGAGCGCAAGGCTCGCGCCCGCGGCCCAGACACCGACCGCCCGTCCCCGCGCCTTCTCGTCTTCATAGGCATGGCGGAGCAGCGCCAGCGAGTTCGGCACCAGGATGGCCGCGGCCAGCCCCTGCACGCAGCGGGCGGCGATCAGCGTCGTCGCATCAGGCGCGATCGCGCAGCCAACCGATGCCGCGGTGAAGATCGCAAACCCGGCCATGAAGATGCGCTTGGCGCCGATCCGGTCGCCGAGCGCGCCCGCGGTCAGGATGAAGGCCGCAAAGGCGATCGTGTAGGCGCTAACCAGCCATTGCAGTTCGGCAACGCCACCGCCGAGCGAGGCGCCGATCGCGTTGAGCGCCGTGTTGACGATGGTGACATCGAGCTGCACGACGCCATAGCCGAGACTCATCGCGGCGAGCGTCAACGTCGCCGCGAGCCCGCTCGTTTGCTGATGCGACGTTGCGCGGCGGTCCGGCATGTGCCGGACGTTCAGGGAGGTCTGTTGCATGGTCTTGTCCTTGCTCTCGGCAACCAATGCGAGACATAGGCCTTCGTTTCGCCGCAACACTTCGCCACGGATCGAAGTGTGAAATCGCGTGCCTGGCCGGTCTGTCCGACGGCGGCCCGCTTGCGCGGCGTTTTGCCTCAATAGACCTACGGACCGCCCTCGCGCGGCTCGCCGGCCCGAGCGCAGGGCGGATCATGCGCATGCGCGCGTCGACCTCACACTTTGGTAAACGTCACAGCCGGCTCAGCCGTCCCCATGCTGATGCATATCGTCCATTCGCCGCGCGCCAACTAACCCGCATCGACGCCGGGACGGCCGCAAAATCGGCAAAAAAGCCGGCGAAACCGCCTGAAACGGCGGAACATGCAGTGGCCCCATCGCGGTCCTGCGACTCACATTCCGCAGAGCGAGAACATATGTAGCCAATATGACAATGACGCTGGACGAGGGCCGAAGGTTGGCTTGTCAAGGGCTGCACAACGCATCGGTTTTGCCTTATGGGTCATCGCGTACGGTGCGTTTGCCCGTCACCCGTCGCCGTCCGTGATCGGGTCCCACTGAAATTTGCCGCCCCGCCGGGAGGATGAATGCTTCGGCTGCTGACCACGCTCGGGCGTGGTTTCAAGGAAAAGATCGGCTGGAAACGGCTCGGGATCGCCGCGAGTGTGTTGATCATCGCGTTCGCGATCACGTCGCTTGTTCACACCCTGAAGGGCGTCGATACCGGCATCATTCTCACCGCGCTCACCAACATCGCGCCGCACCGGATCGCGCTGGCGGCGCTCTGCGTGGTCGGGGCGTTCTGCACGCTGACCTTCTACGACTTCTTCGCGCTGCGCACGATCGGCAAGATCCATGTCCCCTACCGCATCGCAGCGCTGTCGAGCTTCACGAGCTACACGATCGGCCACAATATCGGCGCCACGGTTTTCACCGGCGGCGCGATCCGCTTCCGGATCTATTCCGATTATGGCCTCTCCGCGATCGACGTCGCCAAGATCTGCTTTCTGTCGGGCCTGACCTTCTGGCTCGGCAATTTGTTCGTGCTCGGCTTCGGCATGGCCTGGCACCCGGCGGCGGCGTCGGCGATGGACCTGCTGCCGCCGGCGATGAACCGGCTGATCGCGCTCGGCTGCCTTGCCGGCATCGGTGCCTATTTCGTCTGGCTCCTGACCGGCGAGAAGCGCCGCGAGCTCGGCCAGAACGGCTGGAAGGTGGTGCTGCCCTCGGCCAAGCTGACGCTGTTGCAGATCCTGATCGGAGTGGTCGATCTCGGTTTCTGCGCGCTCGCAATGTACCTGCTGATGCCGACCGAGCCGCATATCGACTTCGTCTCGCTGGCGGTCGTGTTCATCCTGGCGACGCTGCTCGGCTTCGCCAGCCACGCCCCCGGCTCGATCGGCGTGTTCGACGCCGCGATGCTGGTGGCGCTGCCGGAGTTCAGCAAGGAACAATTGCTGGCGACGCTGGTCGTGTTCCGCATCCTCTACTTCCTGATCCCGTTCGGGATTTCGATCTCGATCATGGGCATGCGCGAGCTCTGGCTCAACGTGGTGCAGCCTTGGCAAGAGCGGAAACGGCTAAGCCAAGCCTGCACGGCTTCGGCGACCGTGCGGCAACCGATCGAAAGCCGGCAGCAGCGGGTCAGGCAGCTGAAACGGTAACGGACAACGTTATCGGCCCCTGTGCGGGCCCTCGACCCCGGATTTTCGATCCTCGCGACCGCTTCTCTTATTTTCGCCGTACCGCTCGCGTCAAACCGCGCCATGATTGGCTTTTTGGTTCGATTTTCGTTTCGGGTGACGGTCTGCAGCGTGCTGCTCGGCAGCGCGCTGGCCGCGGTCTTCGCATCGGCCGCGGACGCGCAGGACAACCAGTTGCAGATCTCCTGGGAGGTCCGCAACCGCTTCCGCCTGTTCCGCGAGGAACGCGACTTCCGCCTGCATGTCGAGAGCGGGCTTGGCCGCAGCGTGCTGGCCTCGGAACAGACGCTGGAACTGCAAAGCGACGGCCGCGGCTGGGCGCGCAACACAGTGAACCGGCTCTGCATCGACCTGCAGGGCCGCGTCAGCGAACCCTGCACGCGCGACAACGTCAAGGAAAGCTATCTGACGCCGATCGATCATCCGATCGTCGTACGGCTCACCGGGCCGGTTCCGGTCGGCGCGACCTGCGCCTGGTCGTTCGACGACGGCGACGGGCCGCAATCCTCGACATTCGATTGCGCCGAGCCGATCAACCTGCGCGTCCGCTACGGCCGCACCACGGTCGCGACCGTCGACGTCGCAAGCGGCTCGGACGCCAACCAGCGCGTGACGACGCAGATCGAGGTGCGCGACTTGCTGATCGCGGGCCTCGGCGACAGCATCGCATCCGGCGAGGGCAATCCCGACCGCGCGATTGCGCTCTCCGACGAGGGGTTCTGCTTCCGCTCCTATCTCGGCGGGGCGCAATATTACCGGCCGAGCCGCGCCGGCTACAAAGGCGGCCGCGCCTGCGAAGCACCGGACACCCTGACCAACTGGCAGCGCCAGAGCGCGCTGTGGCTCAACTCGGCCTGTCACCGATCGCTGTACAGCTACCAGACCCGCACCGCGCTCGCGCTCGCCGTGCAATATCCGCACATCGCGGTGACCTATCTGCCGCTGGCCTGCACCGGCGCCAGCATCGCCGACGGCCTGCTCGGCTCGCAGCAGGCGCGGGAATGCCTGCCGACGAAGACAGCCAACACCTGCTCGGGCACCGTCAACGGCCAGATCGCCGAGCTGCGCACGGCACTCGCCGCCGCCAAGCGCCGTCAGCCCGACCGCACCCTCGACCTCGTGCTGCTCTCGATCGGCGCCAACGACATCTACTTCTCCGGCCTCGTCGCCAACGTGATCGTCGACACGCCGACCGAGCGCACGCTGTTCAGCCGCGGCGGCTCGATGGCCAGCGTCGAGGATGCCCGTTCGGCGCTGGCGCGCGACCTGCCGGCCGATTTTGCCAAGCTGCGCGATGCGCTGAAGCCGCTGGTCGGCGGCGATCTCTCGCACGTGATCTACACGGCCTACGCCAATCCGGCGCTGGCCAATGGCGGCGCGCCCTGCCCCGGCGGCCGCGCCGGCTTCGAGATCCATCCCTCGTTCAACGCGGATCCCAACCGCCTCGCGTCGGTCTCGAGCTTCGTGCAGAACGAGTTCCTGCCGCAGCTCAAGGCGATCGCGCAGTGCCAGTCCGGCATTATCTGCCGCAATCCGCAGGCCGACCGCATGACCTTCGTCGATGCGCATCAGGACGCGTTTGCGAGCCATGGCTTCTGCGCACGCGCCTCGACCGATCCGGAATTCGACCGCGACTGCTTCGCTGCCAACGGCGAGAGCTTCGTCTCGGACATCGTCGCCGCCGCCAACCAGCCGCTGAAATGCGGCCGCAGCGCCGGCGAATACCGCGCCTATCTGCCGCGCGCGCGCTGGATCCGCGACGCCAATGACAGCTACTTCACGGCGATGACCTACCCGCAGGGCCTGCCGTCCTCGATGCAGCCAAGCGACATCCACGACGCGACATGGGGCATCCTGTCGGCGGTGTATGGCGGCGCGGTGCATCCGAGTGCCGAAGGCCATGCCGCGATGGCCGATGCGGCGGTCCCCGCGGCCGCCACCGTGCTGCAGTTGAACACCGCTGTGCCCGAAGTGATTACCGAGCCGGTCGCGCCACTGCCGATGCCGATTGCACCGACGGGACAGCGCTGAACGCTCACGCTGCCACGCAGGAGCGGAGCGTGAGCGCGCGCAGATCGGAGCGTTAGCGAGAGAGAAGTGTTAGTGCCGCTTCGTCGCGGGCACCGGCGCGGCCGGCTTCGCCACCGCGGCTTGCGCCGGCAGGTATTTGGCGACGATCGCGGGATCGAGCTGGGCCACCGCGGTGTCAGGCAGCCGGGTCCAGACCTCATCCTTGCCGAACAGAGAGATGCCGAGAAAGCCGCGCATGGTCAGCGTCTGACCATCGGCGCTCAACGTCATCTTGGCCTTGTAGACCTTGCCGTTGCGCGGATCGAGCACGTTGCCGCCTTCATAGGCGAGCCCGTTGCGCTTCATGTCGCGAATGAGGGGAATGCCGAGCCACGGCATGTCCTTGCGATCGTCGGTGCATTTCGAGCAGACCGGATTGGGCGGATCGCCGGGCGATGAAAACATCTTTGCGATCATGCCTTCGAACAGACCATTGCGCTCGATCACCAGGAACCAGCCCTCGGGCTTGCCGTCTTCGACCTTTTGCCAAAGGCCGGCAGCCGACGGGTCGGCCGCCGAGGCCGCAAGCGGAGCAGCTAGCGCAAAGGCCGTGGCGATCGCGAGGATCAGCCGAAGTCTGGATAGCGTGTTCCGCATCATCATCACCTGATCAATCGACCAACTCGACTACAAGCAGACTACGGCCATTTCACGGAGTGTTCCAGTACTCGCGCCGCGCAGGAAATGGCCCATGCCCCTGGCACTGGTCTCCGCTCGAGTGAAATCAGTTCACCCCGAGCTTCTTCTGCAGACTCGATGACGAGGTTGTGTACTGGAACACCAGCCGCTTGTCCGGATACACGTAGCGGTGCGCCTTCTGCGCCATCAGCGCACCCTCGTGGAAGCCGGAGAGAATGAGCTTGAGCTTGCCCGGATAGGTGTTGATGTCGCCGATCGCGAAGATGCCGGACACGTTGGTCTCGAACGCCGCGGTGTCGACCGGCACCAGATTGTTCTCCAGCGCCACGCCCCAGTTCGCGACCGGGCCGAGCTTCATGGTGAGTCCGAAGAACGGCAGCATCGTATCGCAGGCGATCGTCGAGACCGCATTGTCGTTGCCCTTGAGCGCCGCGCCCGAGAGCTGGCCGTTGGCGCCTTCGAGCCCCGTGACCTGGCCGATCTTCAGATCCATCCTGCCGTCGGCAACGAGCGCACGCATCTGCTCGACGCTGTGCGGCGCCGCGCGGAAATCGTCGCGCCGGTGCAGCAGCGTGATGCGCTTGGCGATCGGATGCAGATTGAGCGTCCAGTCGAGCGCGGAATCGCCGCCGCCGACGATCAGGATGTTCTTGTCTCGGAATTGCTCCATCTTGCGCACGGCATAAAACACCGACGTGCCTTCATAGGCCTCGATGCCCGGCACCGGCGGGCGCTTCGGCTGGAACGAGCCGCCACCGGCCGAGATCACGACGACCTTGCACTCGAACTCCTTGCCGGCGTCGGTCTTCACCCGGAACAGGGGATCGCCGATCTTCTCGATGCTCTCGACCATCTCGTTGAGATGGAAGGTCGGGCCGAACGGCTTGATCTGCTCCAGCAGCTGTTCGGTGAGGCCCTGACCGGTGACGAAGGGAATTCCGGGAATGTCGTAGATCGGCTTCTCCGGATAGAGCTCGGCGCATTGCCCGCCGATCTTGTCGAGGATGTCGACCAGATGCACCTTCATGTCGAGCAGGCCCAGTTCGAACACGGCGAACAGTCCGCAGGGGCCCGCGCCAATAATCAGCACATCGGTCTTGATCGCTTCGCTCATGTCCGCTTCTTTTCAGTTGAAATCGACTGGACGGCTTTTTCGCCTGTCCAGCCAAGTGGGCCGGATCGCGACATGCATAATAGGGACAGCGGCTGGCGCGGCAACCCCTTGCCGAGCCTGCGCAACTCGGCTGTATGGGCGGGAAACCGACGGAGATCCCCCTCGTGAATGCCCCTGTCCGTGCTGACGATGCGCCGCGCCTGGAAGACTTTCCCTACCGCCTGTCCGACAATGTGCGCTTTGCCGATCTCGACCCCAACGGGCACGTCAACAACGCCGTCTATGCGAGCTATTTTGAAACCGGCCGCGTCACGCTGGTGAAGGACCGCAGCATGGGGCTGATGCCGGCGGGGCTCGGCTGGATCATGGTGCGCCTCGACATCCATTTCCGCGCCGAGCTGCACTGGCCGGGTCAGATCGAGCTCGGGCTCGGTCTCGTCAAGTTTGGACGCACATCGACCACCTTCGACCAGGTGGTGTTTTCGGAAGGCAGATGCGTGGCATCGGCGAAGGCGGTCACGGTGATGATCGATGAGGCCACGCGGAGGCCGGCGCCGCTGCCGGCGGAGGTCAAGCAGAACTTCCGCCGCTGGGTCCGTCGCGGAGTGAATCCGGACGGCGAATAAGAGATCCTAGGCCTGTCGCTCCGGCGTCGACACGACCAATCCGTCGAGATCGTCGGTCACCTTGATCTGGCAGGACAGCCGCGAATTCGGACGCACGTCGAAGCCGAAATCCAGCATGTCCTCTTCCATCGGCGACGGCGCGCCGACCTTCTCGCGCCAGGCTTCATCGACATAGACATGGCAGGTCGCACAGGCGCAGGCGCCGCCGCATTCGGCTTCAATGCCGGGAATGGCGTTGCGGATTGCGCCTTCCATCACCGTCGCGCCGTTCTCGATGTCAACTGTGCGTTTCTCGCCGGAATGGTCGATAAAGTGGATTTTGGCCATGATTGCTCGTGCTGCCGGAATGCGCCGGACGATGGATGGAAAGGTCCCGGGCAGTCGTATAACGGGTCGGTCCGCACAGCGCTAGCGCGGAGACCGAAAACCTGCCAGCCGGTTGGGAAGCCGCCCAAGCCTTCGCAGCGGGCCGCCGAGACGCCGGACGCCTAGGAGCGGCCCAGGATCAGCTCGATCGCCGTGCGCGCCTCGGCGATCGCGGCGCCGAGCGCGGCAAGCGGCTGGGCCGCATCGGAACCGCCGGTCAGCGCGGTCTCCAGCTGGGCAGCAGCCTCGGCGACGCCGAAGGCGCCGATCGCCCGCGCCGATCCTTTCAGGGTGTGGGCATGGGTCGCCGCCTCCGGCGGCAAGGCGGCCAGTTCACCGAGGATCCGGGCCGACTGGGTCGAGAACATGGCCAGCACTTCCCGCTCGAGGCCCGGATCGCCCAGCGTCATGCGCTGAAGATGATCGACGTCGATCGGCCCGGCGCCGGGCGCCAGCGGCGGCGATTGCGTCCATTCGACCCGTTCGAGGTGAAGCGGCATGGCCTGTCCCTGTCGTCTCCGCCGGGCCCTCGCCGGCGGATCGTTGGCCCAGCCAATCACGAAACTGGTTAACGGATTGTTGTTGGGATGATCGGCAAAACCGCCCGATTATGGACAATTTCCGGACACAATCGGCGCTCTAGAGCGGGAATTTCGAGTGCCCATAAGGCCTTATGGCGCAAAGCTGTTAACGATGATTAAGAAAGTATTAATCGCAAGCATTTCATTCGCATCGCTCTCCCAATAGGATGTTTGCGGATGTAGCGGACAAGCCGCCCAGGGGGGCCGGCTTGCGCTCCGCTTGTGGGCACCGGCTTCGAGCTTGCGTGGGGACGATCGCAGGCTCGCCGACGCGTAAAATAGTGAGAGGGCTCAGACTGAACATGGCGAACACTCCCAAGAAGGTCAAAGATCCCACCGAAGTCGCGCTTTCTGCCATCCAGGAAGCCCTCAACATCAGCGAACAGGGCGCGGAGAATCGCAGCCCCCTCAACGAAGGCGCCGCGCCGCCGAACCTGCCGCCCGCTGCCGATTTTTCAGCCACATCGTTCGAGTCCCGTCCGAGTAATTCCGATCGTTCGGCGTTCGAGCCGATCGAAGAACCGCGCGCGCCGCGCCGCGCCGCCAATGATGATCGCGAAACCATCGGCCAGATGCTGCAGACGCTGCAGGGAGGACGCGCGCGCAACGCCTTCACGCTGTTCTTTGTCTGCTCCGGCGCCTGGCTGCTGGGCGGCGTCATCCTCACCATCGCGTTCTGGCCGGCCCTGCAGGCCTCGATGGCCCAGGGCACCGGCGTCCTGGTGCTCGCCGGCCTTGCCGCGCTGTTCGCCGTGCCGATCCTGCTGTTCTACTATCTCGCCAGCCTCGCCGCGCACGGTCAGCGCATGCAGATGATCGCGCAATCGATGGCGCAGGTCGCGATGCGATTCTCCGAGCCGGAAAACGCCGCCGCCGATTCCATGGTGACGGTCGGCCAGGCGATCCGCCGCGAAGTCGCGGCGATGGGCGACGGCGTCGAGCGCGCGATCGCGCGCGCCGGCGAACTCGAGACCCTCGTCGCCAACGAGGTCGCGGCGCTGGAACGCGCCTATTCCGACAACGAGGTGCGCATCCGCGCGCTGCTGCAGGACATCGCCCACCAGCGCGACAACCTGGTCGGCCAGGCCGAGCAGGTGCGCAGCGCGATCTCCGGCGTGCAGATCGACCTGCGCCACGACATCGCGCTGATCTCCGACGCGATCGCCTCGCGCGTCGACGAGGTCGCCAAGAGCATCACCGGCGCGCTGGAAGAGCGCGGCCAGCACATCACCACCGCGCTGAGCCATGCCGGCGACAACATGATCCTCGCGCTCGGCGAGCGCGGCGGCGACCTGCTCGACCGTCTCGAGGAAGCCAGCGCCGAGACCACGCGCGCGGTGATGGACGCCTCCGAGCGGCTGACCACCAGCCTCAACTTCAAGACCGGCCATGTCCATGACGAGTTCGTCGATCTGGCCGATCGCGTCCACGAGTTGCTCAACGAGCGCATCGACCGCATCACCGGCGAGTTCGAGCAGCGTTCGTCTGTCATCGTCGACGGCATCTCCGACCGCACCGAAGAGGTCCACGACTCCCTGAAGAACTCCGCGGACTCGCTGCTGCTCGAGCTCGAGCTGCGCAGCAACGACCTCGTCAGCAAGATCGACGATGCCGGCAACCGCCTCGCCGGCCAGATCATGACGTCCGGCGACAAGGCAAGCGAGGCGCTCGACGTCACCGTCAATTCGCTGGTCGCCAAGGTGGTGGGCCAGACCGAGACCGCGCACGACTCGCTGTCGCTGCAGATGAGCGCGTTCGACGACCTGGTGAGGAACCATGGCAGCGAGCTCGCCGAGAAATTCGCCCGCGACTCCGGCACGCTCGGCGCGCTGATCACCCGCCACATCTCGGAATTCGACCGCACGGTGAAGACCTTCGGCGGCGACATCGTCGAGCGCATGGGCCAGCGGACCCAGGACATCGCCGACAGCCTGAAGACCTATGTCGACACCTTCGACCATCGTGTCACCACCAACAGCGGCGAAATCACCGCCTCACTCGACCAGCGCCTGCTGCAGTTCGAGACCACGCTCGGCAGCCGCGTCACCAATCTCGACACTTCGCTGACCAACAAGCTGTCCTCGTTCGATAGTTCGCTCGCCAGCAAGATCGGCTCGTTCGACGGCCGTCTGCAATCGCTCGATGATGCGATCGACGGCCGCATGAAGTCCCTCGAGGTCACCTTCGAGAGCCGCGCCAAGTCGGTCACCGACACCATCGATGGCCATCTCGGCACGCTCGCGACCCAGCTGACCGACGGCGCCTCTCAGGCGATCCAGTCGATCGACTCGCGGCTTGGCCTGCTCACCACCACCCTGACCGAAGGCACCGTGCAGGCGATCGCCGCGGTCGACCATCGCATCAACGGCGTCACCGAGACCATCGACGGCCACAGCGTCCGCCTGGTCGACACCCTCAACGGCCACAGCACCCGCCTCGCCGACACCATCAATGGTCACAGCGCGAATCTGACCGACACCATCTCGGCGCGGTTCGCCGACATCCAGCAGGGCATCGAGAGCCGCGTCGGCGTCATCGCCGGCGACATCGACACCCGCGTCGCGCAGTTCGAGGACCTGCTGGGCTCGCGCGTCGAGGCCGTCGCCGGCCGCATCGAGAGCAGCGGCCGCCAGGCGAGCGAGGACCTGATGTCCCGCGCCGAGCTGTTGTCGTCGAGCATCAAGTCCCATGTCGAGGACGCCGAGCGCTCGCTGACCAACCTCGTGGTCAACACCAGCGAAACCATCCAGACCGGCGCGCGCACCGCGCAGCAGGCGCTGCTCACCGTGTCCGCGGACGTCGGCAACCAGCTCAAGCTGAGCTCGGCCGAGGTCGAGAGCGTGCTGACCGCCGTCGGCACCAGCGCCGCCAACTCGATCCTCACCAGTGCCCGCGACGCCCAGGTGTCGCTGGTCTCGGCCTCCGGCGACGTCGCCTCGCAGATCAAGGCGCTGTCCGAGGATGTCGAGCGCACGCTGCAGGCGGCCGGCAGCGCCACCGCAGCCTCCGTGCTGTCCGGCGCCCGCGACGCGCAGACCACGCTGGTCAGCGCCTCGGTCGAAGCCGCAAGCCAGGTCAAGTCGCTGGCCACCGATGTCGAGCAGTCGCTGTCGATGGCCGGCTCTGCCGCCGCCGAGGCGATCATGACCGGTGCCCGCGAGGCCCAGACCACGCTGATCTCGACGTCGACCGACGTCACCGGCCAGGTCAAGTCGCTCGCCAGCGACGTCGAGCGTTCGCTCTCGATGGCCGGCACCGCGACCGCGGAAGCCGTCGTCGCCTCCGCTCGCGAGGCCCAGAGCACGCTTACCGGTGCATCCACCGAAGCGGCCAACCTGGTCCGCACGCTCGCGGCCGAGGTGCAGCACTCGCTCTCGACCGCCGGCACCACCACCGCGGAATCCATCGTCGCCTCCGCCCGCGAAGCCCAGAGCACGCTGGCCGGCGCGTCGACCGACGCCAACAATCTGGTGCGAACGCTGTCGGCCGACATCGAGCGCTCGCTGTCGATGGCGGGCTCCGCCACCGCGGAAGCCGTCGTCGCCTCCGCTCGCGAGGCCCAGAGCACGCTGGCCGGCGCGTCGACCGACGCGGCCAATCTGGTCCGCACGCTGTCGGCTGACATCGAGCGCTCGCTGTCGATGGCGGGCTCCGCCACCGCGGAAGCCGTCGTCGCTTCCGCCCGCGCGGCCCAGAGCACGCTGGCCGGCGCATCCACCGAGGCCGCCGATCTGGTCCGCACCCTCGCGGCCGATATGGAACGTTCGCTGTCGATGGCCGGCTCCGCCACCGCGGAATCGATCACGTCAGGCGCGCGTGAGGCCCAGAGCACCCTGGTCAACGCGTCGAGCGAGGCTGCGACCAAGGTGTCGGCACTTGCCGCCGACATCCAGCGTGCGCTGTCGATGGCCGGCTCCGGCACCGTCGAGATGCTGACGGCCGGCGCCCGCGAGGCGCAGAACACCCTCGTCACCGCGTCGACGGAAGCAGCCAACCACGTCAAGTCGCTCGCCGTCGATGTCGAGCGCACCCTGACCTCGGTCGGCACCAACACCGCGCAGGCGATCCTCGGCAGCGCCCGCGAGGCCCAGAGCTCGTTCGTGGCGACCTCCAGCGAGGCCGCAAGCCAGATCCGCGAGATCTCCGCCGAGATCGAGCGCTCGCTGACCACGGCCAGCGCGGAGACTGCGCAGACCATCTTAGGCAGCGCCCGCGAGGCCCAGAGCTCGTTTGCGGCGACCTCCGCCGATGCCGCCGCCCAGATCCGCACGCTCTCGACCGATATCGAGCGCGCGCTGAGTGCGGTCACGGCCAAGACCACCGACAACATCCAGACTTCGGCGCAGAACGCGCAGGCCGCGCTGATCACCATGTCCAACGAGGTCTCGACCAAGGTCAAGACGACCTCCGCCGACATCGAACGTTCGGTGCTGTCGGCCTCCAGCGCGTTCGGCTCGGCGATGACCGGCAAGACCGACGAAATCGTCACCTATGTGCAGCAGCAGACCGAGCGTCTGTCGCAGATGGTCGACGGCCGCCGCGGCTCGCTGGTCGAGGCGCTGACCGCCAAGACCACGCAGCTGTCGAGCGACATGGATCGCGCCACCGCGGATGCGCTGAAGGCGATCGAAGCCCGCGGCCTCGCCTTCTCGCAGTCGATGTCGGCCCATGGCAGCGATGTCGCGCGCAACATCACCTCGGCCGGCGATCAGGCGACCGGCGCGGTGGCGAAGTCGCTCAAGGAGCTCGAGCAGGCCTCGCGCGCGGCGATCGACCAGTCGCGCCAGGTCTCGATCTCGGCCGTCACGGAGATGCAGGAGACCAGCAAGATCCTGCGTACCGATACGGTCGCGCTGTTCGAGCGGCTGCGCGAAGGCAACATCCTCTTGCAGGAAGTGTTGACCGGCGCCCACGACAACCTCAACTCGCTGGAGCGCGCGCTGGTGACCCGCGTGGCCGACTTCGTGTCCGCCATGAACGACGTCACCTCGCGCAACGGCGTGGCAACCCAGACGCTGGAAGACCAGCTCACGGTGTTCAACAGCAAGACCGGCAAGGCGCTGGAAGATCTCGGCGCGCTGTCGAGCCAGTTCGAGACCCACGGCAAGGCGCTGATCGATGCGGCTGCCTTGGTCGAGCAAGCCAACCGCTCGACGACGGCCTCCGTGAGCGAGCGAAAGTCGGCACTGGAAGCGCTGGTCACGACCATCGACCTTCGCACCACCGATCTCGACCAGCGGCTGTCGCGCTTCACCGGGCTGCTCGATGAATCGCTCGGAGCGGCCGAGGAACGCGCTCGCGACATCGCCCGCGTGGTGGCGGAGACCGCAGGCGCCGGTTCGGCTGCGATCAGCAAGCAGTTCGAGGCGGTGCGCCTGGCGGCCGAGAACGAGCGTCAGCAGACCGTCGACGCCATGAACGACCTCTACCAGCAGAGCAACGCCGAGACCGATGCGATGTTCAAGGAATCGACGGAGAAGTTCTCCGCGATGGTCACGGCGATGAAGCAGATGGCGAGCGAGATGCAGAGCGAGCTCGAGGCCACCCGCAACGAGCTGCGCCGCGGCGTGCTCGAAATGCCGCAGGAGGCCGCCGAGAACACCGCGCAGATGCGCAAGGTAATCGTCGACCAGATCGAGGCGCTGGCCGAGCTGAACCGCATCGTCGCTCATCACGGCCGGGGACTCGACGTGGTCTCGACCAACCGCGCCAGCGTTCGCCACGAAGAGCCGGTGGTGGCTGCCGCCGGCGGCCGCGGCGATGTGCGGATGCGGGACAACGGCAACAGCGCCTCGACGCTGCCGCCGCCGGATCTCGGCATGACGAGCTCGCGCCGCACCGAGGCCCCGTCGGTCAGCCCGGCAGGCTCCAACAACAACGGCGACGGCTGGCTGTCCGACCTGCTCAACCGCAGCGACGCACCGCCACCTGCCCCGCAGAGCCGCGACGCCCAGCAGCGCCCGCGTCCACAGCAGCAGCCCGTCAATCCGCTGGAGTCGCTGTCGCTCGACATCGGCCGGCTGATGGACCGCACGCTTGCGGCCGAGATGTGGGATCGCTACCAGCGCGGCGAGAACAAGGCGTTCTCCAAGCGCCTCTACACGCCGGCCGGCCAGAAGGCCTTCGATGAGGTGGCCCGCAAGTACCGCTCCGACCGCGGCTTCAAGCAGACGGTCGACCGCTACATCGCGGAGTTCGAGCGCCTGCTCGACGAAGTCGCCCGCGACGGCCGCGGTCAGCAGGAGCTGAGCAGCCACCTGACCTCGGAAACCGGGCTGGTCTACACCCTGCTCGCGCACGCTGCGGGACGGCTGGGGTAAGCCGGCGAAGTAAGCGAGGAGCGAATAGCAAATGGAAACGGAGGCCGAAGGGCCTCCGTTTTATTTTGGGGCGCCGCCGCAGAGTCTCGCTGTGGCACCGGCGTGCCAGTACTAGCCGGCATCATTGCGAGGAGCGCAAGCGACGAAGCAATCCATCGCACCGAGCTTGCGGAACGATGGATTGCTTCGCGGAGCCTGTCATCGCGCGCGTTCGCGCGACCCGTTGGCTCGCAATGACGGGTCTGGCAGAGAAGGAAGGCTATTGGCTATTCGCCACGCACCAGTCACCTGTCACGTCACTGCCGCCGCCGCGGCCCGGGTGCGGTCGGAGCCGGCGCGGGCTCGGGTGCGGCGTTGTTGCTGCCACCGAAGATCACCCGGCTCGGGTTGCGGTCGAAATTGTTCACCGCGCGGCTGATGTCGGACAGCGTCCTGCGACCGTCGTTGATCAGGAGATTGGAGCGCTTGTCGAGATCCTCGGCGAGCTCGCGGATCGACTTCACCATCAGGTTCAGCTCGCTGCCATTGTTGCCGCCCGCGATCGCATTGAGGCCCAGCATCAGGCTGTCGGCCTTGCCCATCACGCCGTCGACCTTGAGCATGACGTTGTCGATCTTCTCGGAATTGCGCGCCAGCGCCTGGGTGAAGACCTCGAGATTCTTCAGCGAATTCTTCACCGACTGCTGATTGTCGGCGACGATGCGGTTGACGTTTTGCAGGGTGGCGCGGATCGCCTCGGTGACGTCCTGCAGCGCATTCGGGTCGGCGGTCAGAACCGGGATGCCGTCCTCGTCCAGCGGCACCGGCGGGGCGGCCTCCTCGCCGCCCTTAAGCGAAATCGCGGCGACGCCGGTGAGCCCCTGGAACTCGAGACCGACCAGGGTGTCCTTGCGGAGCGGTGCGTTGTTCTCGATCATCGCCAGCGCGACCACGCGTCGCGGGTTGTCGAGCTTCACGGAGACCACTTCCCCTATCCGAATACCGTTAAAATTGACATTGCCGCCGTTGCGCAGGCCTGACGCCGGCCCTTCGAAGATCACCCGCAAGGGGCTGCGCTGCTTGGTGGTGTGGAGGCTCTGGAACCACAGCACGAAGCCGAACGCGGCGGCGATCACCGCCAGCGTGAAAGCCCCGATCAAGACGTAGTTCGCCCGCGTTTCCATCAATTACTCGCGTTAATCACTCTTGGGCCCTCGCGCAGCCGGCTGCGCTCGAACCCGTCGAATTCCCTGTTGGCGCATGATCTCGTCCGAAAATCGGCTCCAGGTTTCGGGATCATGGGCTAGGCCACAACGGCACGGGCGCGCTTGCCGTTGAAATATTGCTGCAGCCATGGATGCTGCGATGCCTTCATGTCGGCGATCGATCCTGCAGCAATGATCTTACCGTTCCCTAAAACGGCGATACGGTCGCACGCGGTGTAAAGACTGTCGAGATCGTGCGTTACCATGAAAACGGTCAGCCCCAAAGTGCGCTGCAGGGTGCGCACCAGCTCGTCAAACTCGCCGGCGCCGATCGGATCGAGACCCGAGGTCGGCTCGTCGAGAAACACGAGTTCTGGATCGAGCGCGAGTGCCCGCGCCAGCGCGACGCGCTTGATCATGCCGCCCGACAATTCCGACGGATAACGATCGGCGACTTCCGGCTTCAGCCCGACCATCACGAGTTTCGCCACCATGATCTCGTCGAGCAGCCGCTGCGAGACGCGCAGATACTCGCGCGCCGGAAACTGGATGTTCTGGCGCACCGTGAGCGAGGAGAACAGCGCGCCCTGCTGGAACAGGATGCCCCAGCGGCGCTCGACGGCACGGCGCTGCGAGGTGCTCGCGGCGTCGAGATCGACGCCGAACACTTCGATGCGGCCGGCGACCTTCGGCACGAGCCCGATGATGGTGCGCGTCAGCACCGACTTGCCGGCGCCCGAGGGCCCGACGAAGCCGAGGATCTCGCCGCGCCTGACGT
Source organism: Bradyrhizobium sp. BRP56 (assembly GCF_020194035.1). Classification (NCBI taxonomy): domain Bacteria; kingdom Pseudomonadati; phylum Pseudomonadota; class Alphaproteobacteria; order Hyphomicrobiales; family Nitrobacteraceae; genus Bradyrhizobium; species Bradyrhizobium sp. BRP56. The sequence goes on along the minus strand of NZ_JADYVV010000010.1, from coordinate 65,719 downwards.
CGAGGTTGAGGCCGTCGAGCACCCGCGTGTTGCCGAATTGAACCGTGATGTCGCGGACCCGGATGATGGCGTCGTTGTCCTCTTCCGCCATGATCACATCCCGATCGAGGCGAAGAAGATCGCGAACACGCCGTCCATCACGATCACGAAGAAGATTCCTTTCACCACCGATGCGGTGGTGTGCTGTCCGAGCGACTCCGCCGAACCCTGTACCGCCAGGCCTTCGACGCAGGCGACGATACCGATCACCGCCGCCATGACCGGCGCCTTGACCATGCCGACGATGAAATGGTCGATCGATATGGCATCACGAAGGCGGAGCAGGAAAGCCTCCGGATCGACGCCGCCATAGAGCCAGGCCACCAGGCCGCCGCCATAGAGCGCGGCCATCGCGCCGAGAAAGGCCAGGATCGGCAGCGCCAGCACCAGCGCCAGCATGCGCGGCAGGATCAGGACCTCGATCGGATCGAAGCCCATGGTGCGCAGCGCGTCGATCTCCTCGCGCATCTTCATCGAGCCGAGCTCGGCGGTATAGGCGGAGCCGGAACGGCCCGCGACCATGATCGCGACCAAGAGCACGCCGATCTCGCGCAGCACCAGGACGCCCAGCATGTCGACGACGAAGATGTCGGCGCCGAACCTGCGGAAATGGAAGATGCCCTGCTGCGAGATGATGCAGCCGATCAGGAAGGTGATCAGCACCACGATCGGCACCGCGCGCCAGCACACCTGCTCGAGGTGATGCACCGTCGAGGTCAGGCGGAAGCTGCGCGGATGGATCAGCACCTTGCCGGAGGCCGCCAGCACCGCGCCGAGCATGTCGACGAGGCCGATGATCGTGCCGCCGATCCCGGCCACGGTGCGCCCGATCTGCTCGAGCATGCCTGATATCGACAGCGGGTCGCTGACCACCCTGGGCGCGGGACCGACGCGGCGGACCTCGTCGACCAGGCTGGAATAATTGGCCGACAGGCCGGCGATCTCGGCTTCCGCGCTGGCGTCGCTGAGGCTGCGGCGCAGCCGCTCGATCAGCCAGGCGCCGAAGGTGTCGAGGCTCGCGACCTGCGACACGTCGATGAAAATGTGCGGCCGGCTCCCGCGCAGCTTCTCCGCGTCGGAGACGATCCGCTCGAGCGCAGGGGCAAAGCGGGCGGTCCAGTTGCCCGCCGCACACAACGCCAGTCCTTCGCCTTGGGCTATCCGCTCCAGTGTCGGGTCGCCGCTCACCTTTTGCCTACCCCTCAAGCCGGCTGGCTGCCGCTAACGCTGATCTCCGGCGTTGCCGGATCGGCTTGTCGAATCTGCCGCTAACCAGCCATAGTTGGCTGCGCGTCGCAAGCCACGGTTCAGGAAATAGTAGACTTTAAAATGACTTCCACCCCATCCGGAGCGATTTCCCTGACCGGTCGGATCGAGCGCTGGCCGATCGCGGGGACCTTCACGATCAGCCGCGGCGCCAAGACCGAGGCCATCGTGGTGGTCGCCGAGGTAAGCCAGGGCGGCCTCATTGGCCGCGGCGAATGCGTGCCCTACCCGCGCTATGGCGAAACGCCCGAGGCGACGCTGCTGGCGATCCAGGCGATGCAGGCGCCGCTCGCCGGCGGCATGGACCGCATCCCCTTGCAGGAGCGGATGCCCGCCGGCGCCGCCCGCAATGCGCTGGATTGCGCGCTGGCGGACCTTGAGGCCAAACGCGCCGGCAAACGGATCTGGAACCTGCTCGGCCGGCCCGCGCCGGAGCCGCGCACCACCGCCTATACGATCTCGCTCGGGACGCCCGAGGCGATGGCGGAGGCCACCGCGAAGGCTGCGCATCGTCAGTTGCTCAAGATCAAGCTCGGCGGCGATGGCGACGGCGCACGGATCGCCGCCGTGCGCAAGGCGGCGCCTCGATCCGAGCTGATCGTCGATGCCAACGAAGCCTGGACCGAGGATAACCTCGCCGCCAACCTCGCGGCCTGCGCCGATGCCGGCGTCACCCTGATCGAGCAGCCGCTGCCGGCGGGCAAGGACGAGGCGCTGGCGCGGATCCCGCGCCCGGTTGCGGTCTGCGCCGACGAGAGCGTGCACGACCGTGGCTCGCTTGCCGGCCTGCGCGGCCGCTATGACGCCGTCAACATCAAGCTCGACAAGACCGGCGGCCTGACCGAAGCGCTGGCGATGGCGGATGCCGCCCGTGCGCTCGGCTTCGAGATCATGATCGGCTGCATGGTCGCGACCTCGCTCGCGATGGCACCGGCGATGCTGATCGCGCAGCAGGCCCGCTTCGTCGACCTCGACGGCCCGCTGCTGCTGGCCAGGGACCGCGACCACGGCCTGCGCTACGAGGGCAGCCTGGTCCATCCGCCCGACGCCGCGCTCTGGGGCTAACCGGCTCTCTTGTTGACGCGTTTTCCTAGCGCGAACCGGTCCCCACTTCGCTTGAAAACGCTATGAAGCGCTTGCGCGCCAGCCACATCACGAGCCCGCCCGTGGCCGCCATTGCGGCCATCATGTCGTAGACGCCGAGCCCGAAGCGCGCATAGACCATGCCGCTGACGATCGCGGTGGTGCTCGCGACAATGCCGCCGCAGGCGGTGAGATAGCCTTGCGCGCGCGCCATCACGTGAACCGGCACGTGATGCACCATCAGGCCCATGATGCCGACCTGCGTCAGGCCGAAGCTCAGCCCATGTCCGAGCTGGACCACGGCAAGCACCGCAAGCGGCGGGTCCTGCGCGGTGATCGCCCAGCGCGCCGCGGCACTGGAGGCTGCGATCATCACCAGCACCGCCGACGGCAGCGTGAAGCGCGGCGAGGCCGCAAACAGCACGATCTCGGCGATCACGCCGAGCACCCAGAGACACGCGATCGTCAGGCCGCTGAAGCCGGCCTGCTGCCAGGCAATCGATGCGAAGATGTAATAGGCGCCGTGGCTGCCCTGGATCAGCGCCGAGGATACGATGATGGCGAGGAAGGTGGGATTGCGCAGCAGTTTTGGCGCGCCGGCCGCAGGTGTGACGGCTGCCACTCGGCGGCCCAGCGGCCGCAGCGTCAACCCGACCAGCGCGCCGAGCACCGTCACGGCCGTGATGATCCAGATCAGGTCGACCTCCGCGACATAGCGGAGCAGGAAGCCGCTCAGCAGCGCGCAGACCGCGAAGGCGGCCGAGCCCCAGAGCCGCAGCGGTCCGTAGCTGAGGCCGAATTGCCTGACGCCGCGCAGCGCATAGGCGTCGGTGAGCGGCACCATCGGCGTCCAGACGCAGCAGGTCAGCGCATAGATCGCCAGCAGCACGAACGGCTGGCGCTGGGTGCCGATCACGGCAAAGCCGAACGCCGTGGCGAATCCGGTGGCGATGATCGCCCCGCGCAGCATCTGGCGCCGTTCCGCCGCCGCGGTGACCAGCGGCAGCACGGTGAAGCGCGTCACCGGCGGCACCGCGGTAATGATGCCGATCCAGGTGGCGTCGATGCCGATCGCCTTCAGCCACACCGTGAAAAACGGCAGGTGAACCCCGGTCATGCCGAACAGCGTGGCGTAGAATGCCGCGAGTCGGTTCGCGAATCGCCGCGATGCAACCTTTGCTGCAATGGGGATTTGTGATTCGGAAGACATCAATTCAATTGCGATTCGCGCGATATCGTGGTGATCGTTAGCGTAACGCGCAGTGATTTGCGCGGAGAGATTGTGATGGCCGAAGAAGCATTCGCCCTGTCGCCGATATCCGCCCGCGCGGCCCTGCCGAGCGAGGAGGACTATGCCGCGATCAGCGCGGCCTTCATGGAGACTTCGCGGGGCCGCTGGTTCCTCGGCGAATACGCCAAGCGCAACCGCAATGCCGATACCCGCATGGTGCTCGATGCGGTGGTGCGGATCGAGGAAAGCCTCAGCGCGCAGCGGCAAGCCGCCGCAGCGGCGATCAGGGACGAGCAGCTGGCGCAGGCGCTGGCCGCCCTGCGCGGCGCAATCGAAGCCGCCCAGGCCTCGGCCATGGCCGCGCTCGACGGCATCAGCTTCGAGCAGAGCCTCGCGCCGGTGCGCAAGGGCGTGCGGGTGATCAGGGAGATCTCCTGGCGGTTGCGCGAGATCGGCAATGACGGCCGGATCTGCGACATCATCGATTCGCAGGTCAGCGCGATCGAGGCCGGCGCCGCCGAGGTCTCGATGGACGATGCCAAGGCCGTGCTGGATGCCGGCTTCGCTGCGCTGGCCCGCCGCCTGAGCGAGTTCGATCCGGACAAGGCGGCGACGCCTGCGGCCGAGCCTGATGTGGCCGAGGCGCCGGTTGCGGAGCCGCCGGCAGCGGCCGCCGCGCCGCCACCGGTGGCTGAAAGTGCAGCCCCCGATATGGCCGCCACGCCGCCAGCGCCGCCTCAGGAAGCCGCTGCGACGCCGAACGTCGAAGCCGCGATTCCCGGCACCGAGGCCGCTACGGCCGTCATGCCACAGCCGAGCGAAGCCTGGATCAAGGCTGAAGCCGCACTGACCGAAGCCGAGGCCGCAGAGCTCGCCCGCGTCAGCGACGAAGCGGCGGCCGACGCCCATGACGAGGCGGTGCTCGACCTGATCGCGATGGAGATGGGTGCGCCCGATCCGATCGACGAAGAGGCGATCGCAGAGGAAATGCGCGCCGCCGAGGAGATGCGCATCGCGGAAGCGATGGGCGTCGCCGAGGCGATGGCGGTCGAGCCGGAAATGGTTGCGCCGGCCATTCAGCCCGAGCCGGCGCCCGCGCCGACGGTCGAGGTCAGGGCCGAAGTCAAGATCGAGCCGTCACCGCTGGCCGCAGCGCCGATTGCCGAAACTCTGGTGATGCCGCCGCCTCTCCCGCCCACCGTTGAGGCTGCTGCTCCCGCAGCGGAGATCTCACTCGGCTCGACGATCATCGCCAGCGGTCTTCTGAAAAGGCCAAGCGTCGCGGCCAACGATCCACTCGCGCCGATCCGCCGCATGAGCCAGGCCGAGAAGATCGCGTTCTTCTCGTAACCTCGACTTTTCATATCCGGTCATTGCCGGGCTTGACCCGCGCAAGACGACTGGCGCGCGAAGCATTTATGTCCCGTGGGCCTGCACACGCAACGTGAGCCAGCTCATGTACCGCGGCAGCATCTGTGCCTAACCCGGCGTCAGGCAACGAGTTTCGCGAACAGGTCGGCGTCGACATTGCCGCCCGACAGCACGATAACGACGTTCTTGCCCTTGGCATCGATCCGCCCGGCAAGCAGCGCGGCGAGCCCGACCGCGCCGCCGGGCTCGACCACGAGCTTCAGCTCGCGATAGGCGAAGGCAACGGCGGCGCCGACTTCGTCATCGGTGGCGTTGACGCCATTTGCGAGCAGCTTGCTGTTGATGGCGAAGGTCAGTTCGCCCGGCATCATCGCCATCAGCGCATCGCAGATGGTCCGCGCCGCGACTGGATGCGCCTCGCGATGCCCGACCTTGAGCGACAGAGCGTGATCGTCATAGCCCGCGGGCTCGGCGACGATCACCTGGGCCTGCGGATATTTCGCCTTCACCGCGGTTGCGACGCCGGCGATCAATCCGCCGCCCGAAGCCGGCGCGACCACGATGTCGGGCGTCAGCCCGAGCGCAGCCATGTCTTCGGCGATCTCGCGGCCGGCGGTGCCCTGGCCCGCGATCACGAAGGGATCGTCGTAGGGGCGCACCAAGGTCGCGCCGCGCTTGCCGGCAATGCCGTTGGCGATCGCCTCGCGGTCGTCGCGATCGCGGTCGTAGAGCACGACTTCGGCGCCATAGGATTTGGTGCGCTCGCGCTTGGTGATCGGCGAGTCCGCAGGCATCACGATGGTCGCCTGCATGTTGAGGATCTTGGCCGCCGCGGCGACGCCCTGGGCGTGGTTGCCCGAGGAGAACGCGACGACGCCGCCGCTCCGCTTGTCCTGCGGGATCGAGGCGAGCTTGTTGAAGGCGCCGCGAAACTTGAACGATCCGGTCCGCTGCAGCATTTCGGGCTTGAGGAAAACCTGGCTGCCGACGCGTTCGTTGAGAACGGGGAAGGTCAGGAGCGGCGTGCGCACCGCGAACGGCGCAACCACCCTTGCGGCAGCATCGATGTCCGCGGCAGCGACGGGTGGATTGAGAACGGTGTCCGTCATTCGCGATTTGTATCGCGGCGACGGGCTGGCGGGCAAGACGCTTTAGCGTGACCTGACTAGCGTGAGTTCGGCTGAGGTGCCGGCAGGACGGCGAAATGGTGCTCTTCGGCACCGAATTCGAACGCCTCCCCCTCGCCATCCGGCGGCGCGGGACGGACGTTCATGCAACGGTCGATGAACACCCGGGCCGACGCCTGCCAGGTGTGGAGCGCGGCAAAATCGACGCAGGCCTGCCGCGGGATGCTGAGCGCCTCGAGGCAGGCATGGCGCAGATCCTCGTCGAGCACACCGACCGGCGCCGCGCCGATCACGTCGCGGGGACCGGTGACCGGAAAAGCGGCAACCGGCAGGCCGCTCGCCAACGCTTCAAGCAGCACCAGACCGAACGTATCGGTCCGGCTCGGGAAAACGAACACATCGGCCGCGGCGTAGATCTCAGCCAATTCTTCCCCATGGCGGGCGCCGAGGAACACGGCGTCCGGATATTTCCGCTCCAGCGCCGCCCGCGCCGGGCCGTCGCCGACCACGACCTTGGTTCCCGGCAAATCGAGCTCGAGGAAGGCCTCCAGATTCTTCTCCACCGCCACCCGGCCGACGCTGAGATAGACCGGCTGCGGCAGGCAGAGATCGACGTCGCGCGGATGGAACAGCGCGGTATCGACGCCGCGCGACCACAGCACCACGTTGCGGAAGCCGCGCTGGCGCAACTCGGCTGCCAGCGCCGGGGTCGCCGCCATCACCGCCCGGCTCGGCCTGTGGAACCAGCGCAGCGCGCGCCACACCCAGGCTTCCGGGACCGGCGTCCGCGCCGAGACGTATTCGGGGAAGCGGGTATGGAAGCTCGTCGTGAACGGCAGGCCGCGCTTGCGGCAATAGCGGCGCACCGCAAGCCCGATCGGGCCCTCGGTCGCGATATGGATGCTGTCGGGCCTCGCCGCCTCGATCAGACTTGCGACCTTGGCCCGGTACGGCAGCGCCAGCCGGAGATCGCGATAGCTCGGCATCGCGAAGGTGCGGAACTCGTCCGGCGTCAGGAAGCTCACCTCGACGCCGAGCGATTTCGCCGCCTGTGCCATCATGGTCAGCGTGCGGACAACCCCGTTGACCTGGGGATGCCACGCATCGGTCGCGACCAGGATATGCGTCATGCAGCGCGTGCCGTCACTCGCGGAGCTGGCGCGATCCGGCGCACCGGGTCGGTCCAGCTGATGATCTCGAAATGGCCGTCCTCGTGCTCGGCGAGCGCGGTGCAGCTCTCCACCCAGTCGCCGCAATTCATGTAGCGGATGCCGTGCTCGTCATGAATCGTCGCGTAGTGGATGTGGCCGCAGATCACGCCGTCGCAGCCGTGGCGCCGCGCCTCGCCGGCAAGCGTCGCCTCGAACGCGCCGATATAGTTCACCGCCTTCTTGACCTTCAGCTTGGCCCATTGCGACAGCGACCAGTACGGCACGCCGAACATCTTGCGGAAGAAGTTGACGAAGCGATTCATCTGGATCGCGAAGTCGTAGGCCTTGTCGCCGAGATGGGCGAGCCAGCGCGCGTTCTGCACCACGAGGTCGAAGATGTCGCCGTGGATCACGAGGTAGCGCTTGCCGTCGGCACCGGTGTGAACGGTGTTCTCCACCACGTCGATGCCGCCGAAATGCGTGCCGTAATATTTGCGCAGGAACTCGTCGTGGTTGCCCGGGACGTAGATCACCTTGGCGCCCTTGCGCGCCTTGCGCAGCATCTTCTGCACGAAATCGTTATGGGTCTGCGGCCAGTACCAGTTCGACTTCAGCGCCCAGCCGTCGACGATATCACCAACGAGGTAGATCGTGTCGGCATCGTGAGAGCGGAGGAAGTCCAGCAGGCGGTCGGCTTGCGAACCGCGGGCTCCGAGATGGACATCGGAGATAAACAAAGTGCGAAAGTGCCGCTCTGGACTTTCTTCACTCAAGGAGTCACTTCCCATGCCTGTGCACCTAACAGATTCCTGTGACAAGGCGATGACGATCCCCGTGACCCAAAGCCCCACAAACAGTTAACGAGAATCAGCAGTACGCCCCTGCCCTGCGGATAACAGCAGCGTGCGACAATCTGGCGACATCGGCGGTCGCGGCTGTGTGGAAGAGGCGTTGTGTTGGCTGCGTAACGCGATGGAACGACCCGCGCGGTGCGTAGCCCGGATGGAGCGAAGCGCAATCCGGGTTCTGCGTCCGCGGATGATCTGTTCCCGGATTTCGCGGAGCCTGTCATCGGGCGCGCGTTCGCGCGACCCGTTGGCTCCATCCGGGCTACGCAGCTCCGGGCTTCAGTAATATTTGTGAAAGTGATGCACCGGCCCGTGGCCGTGGCCGACGGCAAAACGATCGGCAGCGGCGATTGCTTCGGTGATCCAGGCCTTGGCGTTGCGCACGGAGGTCTCCATGCTCTCGCCCTTCGCGAGCCCTGCTGCGATTGCCGAGGACAGCGAGCAGCCGGTGCCATGCGTATTGGCGGTCGCAATGCGCGGCGCAGCCAGCGCGATGCTGCGCTCGGCGTCGATCAGATAGTCGATGCTGTCGGCGCCGTGGCCGTGGCCGCCCTTGACCAGCACCGCGCGACAGCCCATCGCCAGCAATCGCTTGCCTTGTCGCTCGACGTCGGCCTCGCTCTCGGCAACCGGTTCGTTGAGCAGCGCCGCCGCTTCCGGCAGGTTCGGCGTGATCAGCGAGGCCAGCGGAAACAGCAGGGTCTTCAGCGCATCGACCGCCTCGACGGCAAGCAGCCGATCGCCCGAGGTCGCGACCATCACCGGATCGAGCACGACATGGCGCGGCGCCCAGCGCATCAGCCCGTCGGCGATCGCCGCGATCGTCTCGGCCTGTGCCACCATGCCGATCTTGACCGCGCCGACCGCGAGGTCGGAGAACACCGCATCGATCTGGGCGGTGACGAATGACGCAGGCACCGGATGGATGCCGCTGACCCCCGTGGTGTTCTGCGCAGTCAGCGCCGTGATCGCGGAGGCGCCATACACCCCGAGCGCGGCAAAGCTCTTGAGGTCGGCCTGGATGCCCGCCCCGCCCGAGGAATCCGAGCCGGCAATGGTGAGCGCGACCGGCGTCATCTTGCAGCACCGGCGGTTGATACGAATGCGACCATCGCGAACAAGACCATGGCCTGTCCTAGCCCGGCCGCGGATCGACGGCAAGTTCGCCTGACTTTACCGCGAGTTGGCCTCGCCTTGCCCCCTTGCCTCGCCCCTTGCCTTGGCCGCCCGTTTTGGGCCTATAGTCGCGGAAATCCCCGGAGACGACTTTGATGGTTCCTTTCTTCGTCCAGATCAAATGCAAGCTCGGCCAGTCCTACACCGTCGCCAACGCGCTGGCGGAGGCCGAGATTGCGTCCGAGATCTATTCCACCGCGGGCAATTACGACCTTCTGGTCAAGTTCTACGTCGACCACGACACCGACATCGGCCATTTCATCAACGAGAAGGTTCAGGTGATCCCGGGCATCCAGGACACCCTCACCATCATCACCTTCAAGGCGTTCGGCGCGAAGTAGGACGCGTCCACGAGAGCATGATGAGATTGAGTCGAGCTTGAACGGCGTCGAAAGTTCACCTCGCCTTTGGGAGAGGTGAACCGAAACCGCGGCGAGCCGGTTCAACCAAAGCTCATCCTGCTTTACGACTCCTTCTCCTTCTCTTTCTTCACCGGCTTCGGCGGTCCCTCGACCGGCGGCAGCGACTTGATGTACTCGGCGATCGCGTCGCGGTCGGACGACGACAGTTGCGAGGTGTTGCGGATCACGCGCACCATCGACCCACCGGCGGAGTCTCCGTCCGGCGTCTGGCCGCTCTCGAGGAAATAGGCGATATCCTTCACACTCCAGTCCGAGATCCCCCTCGGCGTGATGTTGGGCACCCAGCCTTCGCCGTCCGGATTCGGACCACCGGCGAAGCGCTGCGCGGTGACGATGCCGCCGAGGACATTGCGCGGGCTGTGGCACTCGGCGCAGTGGCCGAAGCTGTTGACGAGATAGGCGCCGCGATACCAATGCGCGGAGCGGCTTGCATCCGCGATGAACGGCTTGCCGTTCATGAACAGCAACTTCCAGACGCCGACATTGCGCCTGATGTTGAAGAGAAACGGCAAATCGTGGTCGCGCACCTTGCCGGCGACCGGCGGCAAGGTCTTCAGATAGGCGAACAGGTCGCGCACATCGCTGACCTTGGCGTGCTGATAGGACGGGTACGGAAACGCCGGGAAATAGTGCGCACCCGATGGCGAGGTGCCCTTCATGACCGCCGTGACGAAATCGGCCTCGCTCCAGCGGCCGATGCCGTCGTTCGGGTCGGGCGAGATGTTCGGCGCATAGAAGGTGCCGAATGGCGAGGGGATCGCGAGCCCACCGCCGAGCCGTGTGCGGTCGTCCTGCTTCGGCACGGCATGGCAGGAGGAACATCCCCCGGCATTGAACGTTGTGAGGCCATTGGCCAGGTCAGGCTGATAGGCAGGCAGCGCGTCGGCGGCGACGGTCGCGGGGATCGTCAGCCACCAGAACACGCCAAAGCCGATTACGCCGGCCAGAATCGCCAGGAGGAAAATTCGTCGCAGCATTCACCAATCCGTCATTGGTCGCGTCAGTTCTTGGACCAGTATGATGGCAACCAGCCGGACAAGCTCGCATCAAATTTGCCGCACCCACGATCATTTGGGGAATAAATCCGAAAAACTGCTGTTTGAGGATTGCAACCATCCTGTGACGTCAAAGGGGAGAGAACCATGTCGAACAAGACCTTGCTTGCCACGCTGACGCTCGGCGCCGCCATCGCCCTCGCCGGTCCGGCCTTTGCCGAGAAGTTCACGGCGAAGCTGGACAGCAAGAGCGAAGTGCCGCCGAATACCAGCGCCGCCACCGGCACCGCCGACATCGACTACGACGCCGCCTCCAAGAAGCTGAGCTGGAAGCTGACCTATTCCGGCCTGTCGGGTCCAGCCACCGCCGCGCATTTCCACGGCCCCGCCGAGGCGGGCAAGAATGCGGGTGTCGCAGTCGCGATCCCGAACGCGACGTCGAGCCCGGTCGAAGGCAGCGCAACATTGACCGACGCGCAGGCCGCCGATCTGCTCGCCGGCAAGTACTATGTCAACGTTCACACCGCGGCCAATCCGGGCGGTGAGATCCGCGGCCAAGTGACCAAATAACAAGTGACGAAGTAATCCATCACCAAGCAATCCTCACGAAGCAATCGTCGCGAGCTCGCTCCAACAAGAAACGACCGACACAAAAAAGGGCGGACGCCTCAAAGCGTCCGCCCTTCTCATTGATCGAACGATGATGAGCCGAGTGGCGATCAGCCCTTCTTGAGGCGATAGGTCTCGTGACAGCCGCCGCACTGCTTGCCGATCAGGCCCAGTTCGGCCTTCAGCGTATCGACATCCTTGATCTTGCCCTTGGCATCGGCGACCGCCTTGGCGAAGCTCGCAGCCTGTTGCGCGAAACCGGCCTTGTCTTCCCAGATTTTCGGCGAGGGGGCGTAATCGCCGTCCAGCTTGACGCCTTTCATGCTCTCCGGGAACAGCGTTGGCAGCTGCTTGGCGGTGTCCTCGAACTGGGCCAGCGCGGCATTGACGGTCGCCTGGTCGTAGGGCTTCTCGCCCTTGAGCATCGCCGCCAGCGCGCCCGCATTCTTGCCATTGTCCTTCATCATGGCCTGGGTCTTCTTGACCTGATTTTGGTCGGCCACCACCGCCCCTGCACTCAACGCAAGCATCGCTGCGACGACGACAATCCGCTTCATCGGCAAAACCTCTCAATTCCGCTCTGTCCCGGTCCGCGATCTGCGGCCGGGCTGGTTTGCAAAACACCGCAGGCGGAATCTTCATTCCGCCTGCGACAATTTATCAGAGATTATGGCGGCGCTGCGCCTCGCGGATCGCGATCCAGACCCGTTCCGGCGTCGCCGGCATGTCGATGTGGTCGATCTTGTACTCGCGATGCAGCCCCTCGACGATCGCGTTGACGACCGCCGGGCACGAGCCGATCGCGCCGGCCTCGCCCGCGCCCTTCACGCCCATCGGATTGGTCGTGCAGGGCACGTTATGGGTCTCGAACACGAAGGACGGCCCGTCGGAGGCGCGCGGCAGCGCATAGTCCATGAACGTGCCGGTGACGAGCTGACCGTCGGTCGGGCTGTACACCGCCTGCTCCATCAGCGCCTGACCGATGCCCTGCATCGCGCCGCCATGAACCTGGCCCGCCAGCATCAGCGGATTGAGCGTGACGCCGAAATCGTCGACGATGACGTAGCTGACGATCTTGATGATGCCGGTGGCGGGATCGATCTCGACCTCGGCGAGATGCGTGCCGTTCGGATAGGTGCCGTCGGCGCTGGCGAAGGTCGCGCTCGCATTCATCTTCGACGTATCGCCGCCGGGGCGTTTGGCGAGATCGGCAAAGCTGATCGAGCGGTCGGTGCCGGCGATGCGGATACGGCCGTCGGCGATTTCGAGGTCGCCGGCGCCGGCTTCCAGCGCCTGCGCCGCAAGCTCCTTCAGCTTGTTGCCGAGATCATGCGTCGCGCGCTGCACGCTGACGCCGCCGGACGGAATCGATGCCGAGCCGCCGGTGCCGAGGCCGGTCGCGATCTTGTCGGTATCGCCCTGCAGCACATGGACGCGCTCGGGCGGCACGCCGAACTGCTCGGCGACGATCTGCGCATAGGCGGTCTGGTGGCCCTGCCCGCTCGACTGCGTGCCGATCAGGACCGAGATATCGCCATTGGCATCGAGCGCCACATTGGCGGTCTCCTCGCCCATGGTGCCGCAGACCTCGACATAGCTCGCCATGCCGATGCCCCGCACCAGGCCGTCCTTTCTGGCGGCCTTGGCGCGCTTCGGAAATTCCTTCCAGTTGGCAATCTCCATCGCGCGCTTCATGTGCGCGACGAAGTCGCCGGAGTCGTAGACCTTGCCGGTCGCGGTCGTGTAGGGCAGCGACTTCGGCGGAATGAAATTCTTCCGCCTGATGGAGTCCGGCGTCATGCCGAGCTTGCGCGCGGCGGCATCGACCAGGCGCTCGATGACATAGGCGGCCTCCGGGCGGCCGGCGCCGCGATAGGCATCGACCGGCACCGTGTTGGTGAACACGGTGCGGACCCGGCAGTGGAAGGCCTGGATGTCGTAGAGGCCCGGCAGCATGCCGGCGCCGCCATGCGGGATGTAAGGCGCGAAGGTCGAGAGATAGGCGCCCATGTCGCCCATCAGGTCGACATCCATGCCGAGGAATTTGCCGTCCTCGGCGAGCGCCATCTTCGCGGTGGTGAGATTGTCGCGGCCCTGCGCGTCGCCCATGAAATGGTCGGAGCGCTCGGCCGTCCATTTGATGCTCTTCTTGAGCTTGCGCGCGGCGACCGAGATCAGCGCATATTCGCGATAGGGAAACAGCTTGGTGCCAAAGCCGCCGCCGACATCCGGGCAGATTACCCGCATGTTCTCCTTCGGCATCTTCAGGATCATGTCGCAGAGGATCTCGCGCAGGCGGTGGCTGCCCTGGCTGCCGATCGTCAGCGTCAGATGATCCTTCTTGGCGTCGTATTCGGCGACCGCAGCGCGCGTCTCCATGAAATTGGTGATGACGCGCGGATTGACGATGGTGATCTCGGCCACCGCATGCGCCTTCGCGAACGCGTCCTCGGCGGCCTTCTTGTCGCCGATCGAGACGTCGAACAGCACATTGCCGGGCTTGTCCGGCCAGACCTGCGGCGCATCCTTCTTCACCGCATTGACGAGGCCGACCGCCGCCGGCAGCGGCGTCCATTTGACGTCGATCGCCTCGATCGCGTCACGGGCATGATCGACGGTGTCGGCGACCACAAAGGCCACCGCGTCGCCGACATGGCGCACCTCGTCCTTGGCGAGGATCGGATAAGGCGGTGCGGTGAACGGATCGGTCTCGAGATTGAACAGGCACGGCAGCCCGCCGAGTTCGGCGACGTCGGCGGCGGTCAGGATCAGCGCCACGCCGGGCATGCCGCGGGCCTTGCCGGCATCGATCGTGTAGGTCGCGTGCGCGTGCGGCGAGCGCAGCATCAGCGCGTGCAATGCGGGAGACGGTGCGACGTCGTCGGTGTAGCGGCCCTTGCCGCGAATCAGAGCGTCGTCCTCCTTGCGCCGCACACTTTGTCCGACGCCGAATTTGATGGGAGCTGCCATCGTCTCTCCAATTGCCTTGGTGTGTTTTGCGCATATTGGCGTGGTTGTCGGCGAAGCGCAAACCGCTTTCCGCCGCGCGCGGCGCTATCACACAGCGGCCGCCTATGCATTTGATTTGACAGGTAAAACTATACGCGGCGCAGCGCGAACAGCCAGCCGCGGCCGAACAGCGTGAGGATCGACAGGGCGTAGACGAAGACGCCGACCGCAATCAGCAGTAGCAGGATCAGCTCATCGCGAAAGATCTGCATCGGCGCGAACCACACATAAGCGAAATGCGAGGTCAGCCACAGCGCGACCGCGAGCAGCACGCCGCATAGCGCGAAGGTGCCGAAGGAGCGGATCAGCGCCCGATCGAGCGCGAGGTAGCCGCGGCGCACGGCAAACATCAGCACCAGCAGCAGATTGACCCAGGCCCCGGTCGCGGTCGCGAGCGCGAGCCCGACCTGCGCCAGCGAGCCGACCAGTGCGATCTTCAGCGCGACGTTGACCGCGACCCCGGTCAGCGCCGCTTTCACCGGCGTTGCGGTGTCCTTGCGGGCGTAGAAGGTCGCGACCGCGCTGCGGATCATCACGAACGGAATGAGCCCGACCGCATAGGCCGCGAGCGTGGCCCCGGCGCTAGCGGCATCGGCCTTGGAGAAGGCGCCGCGGGCGAACATCGCGCGCATGATCGGATCGGCGACCGTCAGGAACGCCGCCACGAACGGCACCGAGAACAGCAGCGTGAAATCGAAGGCGCGGCGCTGCGCCGCCATGGCGCCGGCGTGATCGTCGGCGCTCAGGCGCCGCGACATCTCCGGCAGCAGCACGGTGCCGATCGCGATCCCGATCACGCCGATCGGCAATTGATTGAGGCGGTCGGCATAATACAGCGCCGACAGCGCGCCTGCGGGCAGAAAGGTCGCGATGATGGTGTCGGCGAACAGCGCCACCTGCGTGCCCATCGAGCCTAGCGTCGCCGGCCCGAGCGCGCGGAAGAAGCCGCGGACGTCCTCGTCGAGCCGCAAGGGCGCGAACCGCGGCAGGCCGCCGTGACGCGCCAGGTCGCCGGCGAGCAGGAAGAATTGCAGGAAGCCCGAGATCAGCACGCCCCAGGCCGCGGCGTGGCCCGCGCTCGGAAAGAAAGCCGCGAGCGCCAGCGTCATCATCATGGCGAGGTTGAGGAAGATCGGCGCCGCGGCGGCGCTGGCGAAGCGATGCATCACATTGAGCATGCCACCATAGAGCGTCACCAGCGTGATCAGCAGCAGATAGGGAAAGGTGATCCGCGTCAGCTCGATCGCGAGCTTGCGCTGCGCCGCGTCCTCGGTGAAGCCCGGCGCCAGGATGCTCATCGCCTGCGGCATGAACGCCATCGCCACCGCCAGCAGGATCACCTGCGAGGCGAACAGGAGCGTGAAGATGCGGTCGGCGAACAGCCGTGCCGACGCTTCGCCGCGCTCGCCATGGACATGGGCATAGGCCGGCACGAAGGCGGCATTGAAGGCACCTTCGGCGAAGATCGCGCGGAAATGATTGGGCAGCCGCAGCGCCACGAAGAAGGCGTCGGCAACCGGCCCGGCACCGAGGATCGCCGCGAGCATGATGTCGCGCGCGAACCCGGTGACCCGCGATAGCAGGGTATAGCCGCCGACGGTGAAGATGCGCCCAAGCATGCGCTGCTTCTAGCGCATGATTGCGGTCTGAAAAAGTTTCCTATCAGGCCGAAAGCGCGCTGCGCACAGCCGCGATGACGCGGTCTTGGGCCGCCTCGTCGAGATAGGCGTGCATCGGCAGGCTGATGACGTCGTCGGAGAGGCTTTCGCTGATCGCTAGGCCGCCGTCGGCGACCGGGAAATCACGGTAAGCGGTCTGCTGGTGCATCGACTTCGTGTAGTAGATCGCCGTCGGAATGCCTTGGGTCTTCAGCGTCGAGGCAAAGGCATCGCGGTCGGCCCCTTTCGGCAGGCGGATTGTGTATTGCGCCCACACCGAGGTGCAACCTGGCGCAAGGCGAGGCACGGTCACGATATTGCCGAGTCCGCGCGCGTAGCGCTCCGCCACTTGGTTGCGTGCCACGATCTCGTCGTCAAAAATCTTCAGCTTCTCGAGCAGGATCGCGGCCTGCATGGTATCGAGCCGCCCGGTGAGGCCGAGGCGGACATTGTCATATTTGTCCGAGCCTTGCCCGTGCACACGGATGCTGCGTAGCGCGTTCGCAAGTTCGTCATCATTGGTAAAGATCGCGCCGCCATCGCCAAAACAGCCGAGCGGCTTTGCCGGGAAGAAACTGGTCGCGGTCGCAAGCCCGAAGGTGCCGAGCTTGCGGCCCTTGTAACTCGCGCCAAAGCCCTGGGCGGCGTCGTCGAGCACGAACAGGCCCTCGGCTTCGGCAACCGCAGCCACCGCGTCATGATCGGCGCTCTGGCCGAACAAATCCACTGGAATGACACCAACCGGCTTTAGGCCACGCGACATCGCGGCGGCGATCCCGCGCTTGAGCGAATTGATATCGATATTGAATGTCGTCTCGTCCACATCGACGAAGAGGGGTGTCGCGCCAGTGAGCGCCACCGCTTCGCCGGTCGCGCAGAACGTGAAAGACGGGCACAGCACGGCGTCGCCCGGCCCGACATTCTTCGCCATCAGGACCATCAAGAGCGCGTCAGTGCCGCTGGAACAGCTCACCACATGCTTTGCGCCGCTATAGTCGGCCAGCGCCTTCTCCAGCGCGGTCACTTCCGGGCCATTGACGAATTGGCAATGGTTGAGCACGCGGGCGACTGCATCATCGACCGATTTGCCGAGCCGCTGGCGCTGCGCGGCAATGTCTATGAAGGGAACGGGCTCTGGACGCATGTGTTGGTTCATGAAGCTTTCGCGCGTGTTTTCAAGTTGCAAATTAGCCGGCGATCCGGCGCGGCCCCTTGCGCATCGTCGAGGCGGCGGGCCGCGCGGGCGATTCCAGGCAGCGGATCGCGATCTCGAGGCTCGCCACGCCCTCGTCGCCGGACACCGCCGGCAGCTTGCCGCCGCGTACGGCATCGAGGAAGGCGATCAGTTCGGCGCGCAGCGGCTCGTCGTGACCGACCGGCAGATGACGCATCGAATAGCTGCCGTCCGGCTTGAAGCCGAAACATTCGGTGACCTGACGCGTGAGCAGATCGCCCATCACATACTTGCCGCGGGTTGCGACCGTCACGTTGCGCGCCTTGAACGGCGTCAGCCAGTTGGTGTTGATGTGGGCGAGCACGCCGGACGCGGTACGAAACTGCAGCAGCGCGATGTCCTCGCGCTCGGCGACCGCGCTCGAGAGCTGCGGCTGCACCTCGACGATGTCGGACTCGGTGAACCAGCGGATCAGGTCGATGTCGTGCACGGCAAGATCGATCACGACGCCGACATTGGACATTCGCGGCGGAAACGGGCCGACCCGGGTGATGCCGATCGACAGGATGTCCTCGCCCGAGATCGCCTTCTTGATCGCGGCGACCGCCGGATTGAAACGCTCGACATGTCCGACCATCAGCGTGACGCCGGCCTGCTCGGCGGCCGCCACGATCTCGCGGCCCTCTTCGACCGTGGATGCGACCGGCTTCTCGACCAGGATGTGAATGTTGCGCGCGACGCAGGCGAGCGCGATCTCGTGATGCAGATGGGTGGGAGCTGCGATCGTCACCGCATCGATGCCCTCGGCGAACAGCTGATCGAGGCTTTCAAAGGCGCGGCAGCCGACCAGGTCGATGGCGCGCGTGCGATGTTCCGGCAGCGGATCGACGATGCCGATCAACAGCACCCCCGGCAGTCCGGCCAGCACGCGGGCATGGTTGCTGCCCATCACGCCGGCGCCGATCACGCCGACGCGCAATGCGCGGCCGATATCGGCCTTCGCGCCGGCTGCGGACATTTTTGCATTCATATCGTAGACCCCAAGTAACGTTCTGGCGGTTGTCCCGGCTTCTCAGGGAGCCATCCCGGCTCCGAGGGAATCAGCACCAAGGCCCCTCTGCCCGATCCGCGCCTTTGGCGCAAATCACGACCCGCTTCGTTGGCAGCCGCTATAGCACGGCGTCACAAATGTGGCGAATGCCAACGGCGAAATCCGGACACGTTTTGATTCAAAGAGTTACATCGCCCGCGACTCGATCTTGAGCGCGGGGCCCGTTCGCCTCAGGTGCGCCGATAGTCATCCTCGATGCGGATGATGTCGTCCTCGCCGAGATAGCTGCCGGTCTGCACCTCGATCAGCTCGAGCTGGATCTTGCCCGGGTTCTCCAGCCGGTGCACCGCGCCGATCGGGATGTAGATCGATTCGTTCTCGTGCACCGTCTTGATCAGCTCGTTGACGGTGACCTGTGCGGTGCCGCGCACCACGATCCAGTGCTCGGAGCGGTGATGGTGCTTCTGCAGGGACAGCCGTCCGCCCGGCTTGACGACGATGCGCTTGACCTGGTGGCGATCGCCATTGTCGACCGACTGATAGGAGCCCCAGGGGCGATGCACCTTGATGTGATTCTCGGTCACCTCCGGCGCCGCGACTTTCAATTTCGCTACCAGCCGCTTCAGCCCATTGGCGTCCTTCTGGCGTGACACCAGCACGGCGTCCTGGGTCGCGACCACGACGAGATCGTCGACGCCTTCGAGCGCAACCAGCGCCCGGTCGGTCGAGACGTTGCAATTGCGGGAGTCTTCGAACACCGCCTTGCCGCGCGCAGAGTTGCCGAGGCTGTCCTTGTCCGACAGCTCCCAGACCTGGCGCCACGAGCCGATGTCGGACCACCCGCACGCCACCGGCACCACCGCGGCACGCGATGTCTTCTCCATGACCGCGTAATCGATCGAGATCGCCTTCGCCGCGCCGAAGGCCTGCGCATCGAGCTTGACGAAGCCGAGATCGCGCGCCGCCGACGCAACCGACTGCTCCACCGAGGCCACGCTGTCCACATCGACATTGCGGTACTCGTCGAGCAGCACGCCGGCGCGGAACATGAAGTTGCCGCTGTTCCAGAGATAGCCTGCATCGATATAGCCCGCTGCGGTCGCGGCATCCGGCTTCTCGACGAATTTCGCCACCGCGCGCACCTCGCCGGCGACCACCTCGCCCGGATTGATGTAGCCGTATTCGGTGGCAGGCCGCTCCGGCTTGACGCCGAACGTCACGATGCGGCCGGCGTCCGCAGCGACCAATCCGCCGCGGCACGCGGCGACGAAGGCCGCCGTGTCCCGCACCAGATGGTCGGCGGCCAGCGCCAGCACGATCGCTTCGCTGTCGCGGCTCTGCGCGAACGCCGCACCGGCCGCAATCGCCGGCCCCGAGTCGCGGCGCATCGGCTCCAGCAGCACGTCGGCCTCGCGGCCGATCTCGGCCAGCTGCTCCAGCACCATGAAGCGATAGGCCTCGTTGGTGATCACGATCGGACGCTCGAACAGGCCGGCGTCGGAGACCCGCAGAAGTGTCTCCTGGAAGGTCGAGCGGGCCCCGAACAGCGACAGGAACTGTTTCGGATGCACCTCGCGTGACGCCGGCCACAGCCGCGTGCCCGCGCCGCCGCACATGATCAGGGGAATAATTCGTCGATCCATCGATGCCTCAAATCCTGTCGTGCAAGTCCCGTCGTATCCGCCCGCGGACGACATACCAAATCGGCCCGGGCCGTGGCGGCCGGTGGCCCTGTTGCTTCGGAAGCACTATCCAAGCAGTAGCACGCGCCCCCATGCGCCTGGTCGGATTTTACCGGTAACGTAAATCCCCGGTGAGTGGCCGGCCGTCCCCCGTTCCGGCCTCTTTAGCCACCCCTTCGCGCCTGCCGCAATAGGGACCAGTACGGGTATTGCCAGATCGGCGCGGAAACCATACCAAGGCGGCGAATTTGGGCGCGCGAAGGCGTTTTGCGCTGTTTTGACACATTCTGAAACCTGGCAGCGCGAACGGAAATGCGCCGAATCCTGCTTTCGACCGTCAAGATCCTGATCTCGGCCGCGCTGCTCTATTTCTCGCTGCGTAAGGTCAATCTGTACGACCTTGCCGCCCGTATCCAGGTCGAGAGCCTGGGCTGGCTCGGCCTCGCGATCGCGGTCACGTTCCTGCAGATCTTCCTCGGGGTGTTGCGCTGGCGGGAGATCAGCGTGGAGTGCGGAGCCCCGCTGGAGACAGGCCAGGCCATGCGCTTCAACGTGATCGGCACCTTCTTCAACCAGACACTGCCGTCCTCGATCGGCGGCGACGCGGTCCGGCTTTGGCTCGTCGCGCGCGCCGGTGCGGGCTGGCGCGCAGCCACCTATTCGATTTTCGTCGACCGCGCGATCGGGCTGATCGCCCTCGCCGTCGTCATCGCCGCCACCCTGCCCTGGAGCTATCGGCTGATTTCTGATTCCCACGGCTGGATGGCGTTGCTGCTTCTCGACCTCGCCGCACTCGCGGCCGGATTTGGCTTCCTGCTGATCGGCGTGTTGCCTTGGGTCTGGCTGAAGCAATGGTGGGCGACGCATCACATCCACGCCTGCGCGGTCATCGCGAACCGGGTGTTGTTCAGCCGCAAGCGCGGATTGAGGGTTGCAATTCTCTCGATCGCCATTCACGTGGTGACCGTCGTGATCGCCTGGTGCGTGGTGAAATCGATCACCGCGCCCGTCACCTTCGGCCAGATATTCCAGTTGTTGCCGCCGGTGATGCTGATCACGATGATGCCGATCTCGATCGCGGGCTGGGGCGTACGCGAGGCCACGATGGCGCTGGCCTTCGGCTACGCCGGATTGATCGCCAATGAAGGCGTCAACATCTCGCTGTTATTCGGCGCGGTATCGTTCGTGGTTGGCGTGTTTGGCGGCCTGGTCTGGATCCTGAGTCCGGAAAAGGCCGCCAAGGGCACAGAACCGATCGAAGTCCCGGGATCGCAATCGCGAGTCCCGGGATCGCAATAGCCGGACCAGAATGAGCGCTTTCGAAATCCTCCTGTCATTGATCGCGGCGGTTCTGGCTGCGTCGATCTCGGCTGTCCTGATCCAGGCGACGCGGCCGCTGCTGCTGCGTGTGGCGCTGGCGAAGCCGAATGCGCGTTCGTCGCACCGTATTCCAACGCCGCAGGGTGCCGGCATCGCGGTCACGGCGGCGACGCTGCTGGCGGGCGGAATCGTCATCGTCCTGGCCGGATCGCAGAACCTGACTATTCCCTTCATCGTCTTCGCGGCCTGCCTGTTCATCGCGGTGGTGGGTTTTGCCGACGACATCCGCTCGCTGCCCGTCGTCCCGCGGCTGCTGCTGCAGGCCGCCGCCGTTGCGGCCGTGGTGTTTTCCGCGCCTGATGGTCTCAGGCTGGTTCCGGCCGGCCCGGTTTGGCTCGAACGCGGCCTGCTGCTGATCGCCGGCCTCTGGTTCGTGAACCTCGTCAACTTCATGGACGGGCTCGACCTGATGACCGCGGCCGAGGCCGTGCCGATCACCGTGGCGATCGCCCTGCTCGGCAGCTTCGGCTATCTCCCCGCAGCTCCCGCGCTGGTCGCGGCAGCGCTGTGCGGCGCGCTGCTCGGCTTCGCGCCGTTCAACCGGCCGGTCGCAAGGATATTCCTCGGCGATGTCGGCAGCCTGCCGATCGGCCTGCTGCTCGGCTGGTGCCTGCTCGAGCTCGCCCTGCACCGGCAGTTCGCCGCCGCGCTGTTGCTGCCGCTGTACTATTTGACGGATGCGACGGTCACGCTGTTTCGCCGCATGGCGCGGCGCGAGCCTTTCTGGGCCGCGCATCGCTCGCACTTCTACCAGCGCGCGACCGACAATCGATTCACGGTGTGGCGCGTCGTCGGCGAGGTGTTTGCGCTGAACGCGGTGCTGGCGCTGCTCGCATTCGCATCGGTTGCCCTCAATTCGCTCACCGCAGACATCGCGCTGCTGCTGACCGGCGCGCTCGCCGTCGCCTGGCAGCTGTGGCGATTCTCGCGACCGCTCTGATCGCCTCAGCTGTCCGTTTGACGCAGCGCGCGCCGCAGCCCCTCGTCGAGGCTGATCGGCTGCTGCCATCCGGTGCCCGCGATCTTGGAAAGATCAAGCTCGAGCGAGGCGAACAGGCTGTCATAGGCTTCCTTGCGGCCGCTGATCCCGAGCGCCATCTTCAACAGCAGCGGCGGCAGCCAGAACAGACGCGGCGAGGTGTCCGCCGCCCGGGCCAGACGCTCGACGAATTCCCGCGTCGAGACCTGCTCGCGGTCAGCCACCAGGAACACGTCGAAATCATCTCCCGGGTGCGACAACCGGTGCAAGATGAACGACGCGAGGTTTTCCGCCGACAGGAACGCGCGGCGATTCTTCACATAAGCGAGCGGTAGCGGCAAGCCATTGAGCACCGCGCGCTTGAGCAGGGCGAAATTTCCCTTCGCACCGGCCCCGTAGATTAGCGGCGGCCTGATAACGGTCACCCTCATGCCGCTGCCCGGCACAATTTCCTTCAAGCCGACCTCGGCGGCCGCCTTCGAGTTTCCGTAGAGGCCGCGCGGCGTCAGGACATCGTCCTCGCGAAACGGAAGACGCCCGTAATTGCTGCGCCCATGCACCAGGATCGTGCTGACGAAAATGAAATCACGAATGCCCGCAGCGACCGCGGACCGCGCCAAATGCAGCGTGCCCTCGATATTGACGTTGCGATAGAGCTCTATCGCGCGTTCGTCGGACTGCTGATGAACGCGGGCCGCAAGATGCACAACCGCCTCCACCCCGTCGAGCGCGGCGCGCCAATCGGTGGCGGGACTGAGCGAGCCGATCATCACGTCGTTTGCATCGCGCGGTGGAGTTCGCACCGCGCGTCGCACCACCCAGCCGCTGCGCGCCAGCGCGGGCACCACATGGCGGCCGACAAAGCCGCTGGCGCCCGTCACCAGAACCGTCCGGTGACCATTATTCATACCGTCCGCTCCACATCGCGATTGGATAGCAGCTCCCGGACCAGCGCAGCGTAGCTCGCGAGCGCCCGCTCGGAACTGAAGTTCCGCGCGGTCGCGACTGCGCGCTCGGCCATCGCGGCGTCCTGCGATCGCGACGCCTGGCGAATGGCATCGGCGAGTTGATCGGGCCTTCCCGGCGTGACGACCCAGCCCAGCCGGTTTTCGCTGACGGTGAGCGCGGCCTCGGCCTCGGGCTCGGAGACGAGAATGACGGGGCGGCCGGCCGCGAGCAGATTATAGAACCGGCTCGGCACCGACACGCCGGCGACGTCCTTGCGATAGGGAATGAGCCAGACGTCCGCGCTGGAGAGCAGCGCATCGAGTTCGCTGTCCGCGACGCGGTCGACCAGCGTGACGTTGGCAAGCCGCGCGGTGGCCTGCAGCTCCTTGAGCCGCGCGAAGCCGATGCCCCATCCCGAGAGCAGGAAATGGATCTCGCCTTCGTCACGCAGCAGTCGCGCGGCCTCAAACACGATATCCGGATCGTGGGTGAAGCCGAGATTGCCGGACAGCCCGACGACGAAGCGGGCGGCGATGGCCTTGCGAAACGGATTGTCGGGGCTCACGGGACGGTTGCCGGGCGCGAGCGTGGCCCAGTTCGGGATGAACCTGATCTTGTCCTGTGTCATTCCGCCATAGCGCAGCAGTAGCTTCTCGGCGTCGCGGCCGATCACGATGACAGCGTTCAGGGACCGGAACATCAGCGCGTTGATCGCGCGCATCGCCCGCGCGACCAGCGAGGACGGCCGCAGCAGCCCGGCCATCACGAGCACATCTGGAAATAGGTCGTGCAGGATCAGCGCCGACTTGGCCCCCTTCAACCTTGCCGCGGCGGCAACCGCATAAGGCAGCGCGAAGGGAGCGGTCACCGTCAGCGCCACGTCGCCCCGCTTCAGGCGCGACAACAGCGCAAAAAAGATCCGGCCGGTGAACAGCGCCTCGGCCAGCGCGCGCTTGATCAGCGCCGCCTTTCCAGGCAGCCAGTTCCTGATCTCGACGACGGCGGGACGCCCGGGCGCCGGCGCCCGCGCCGAGCCCGGCATCCCGGAGACCACCATCACCTCCGACTCCTGCGCGATCCGTTCGGCGATCGCAGACATGATCGCGGCGGTCGTGCTGTGGTCCGGTGGATAGTGCTGGCTGACGACCACGACTTTTCGAGAACTACGCATCAATGGCTTTCGAAACGGTCCTGTCTCGGCGTCCGCAGAACGGCGCGGTCAGGCGGCATTCGATCCGAACTCGGGCACGGCGTCCTGAAGGACGGCGCGGATGGTCACACGGTCATCTCTCTCGATCGCATCCTCCAGCGCCGCGAGCCACTTGCGCAGCCTCGACATCGGAGGCTGGTTCGGCTTGGCGGCCATGACGCCGGCGACGCCGATTTCGAGCGTCGGCTCCTGGCTTGCGAACAGGATCTCGTTCAGCCGCTCGCCGGGACGGATGCCGCTGAACACGATCTCGACGTCGACGCCGGGTTGCAGGCCCGACAAACGGATCATCCGCTCGGCGAGATCGACGATCTTCACCGGTTGCCCCATGTTCAGCACATAAACCGAGACGTCGGGCCGCGCCGGCGTCACGGCGTGCGTCGCTGCGGTGATCACGAGATCGCAGGCCTCGCGGATCGTCATGAAGTAGCGAACCATGTCCGGATGGGTCACCGTGATCGGTCCGCCGGCCTCGATCTGCGCCTTGAATTTCGGCACCACCGATCCATTGGACGCCAGCACGTTGCCGAACCGCACCGAGATCAGCCGCATGTGCGGCTTGCCCTTTGCCTCGGTCATCAGGTCATGGTCCAGCGCCTGACAATACATCTCGGCGAACCGCTTGGTCAGGCCCAGCATCGACACCGGCTCGATCGCCTTGTCGGTCGAGATCATCACCATCGCGCTCGCGCCCGCGGCATGCGCGGCGTCGGCCACGTTCACCGACCCGAAGATGTTGGTCTTGACCCCTTCGCTCCAGTCGCGCTCCAGGATCGGTACATGCTTGAGCGCCGCGGCATGGAACACGATGTCGGGCTTGAACTCGCTCATCAGCCGCGTGATGCGCTCGCGATCCCGGATATCGGCGATCCGGCCTTCGATCTCGGGGCCGGAGTCACGCGCGGACAGCGCCTCGGTGACCGCATAGAGCGCCGGCTCCGAGTTCTCCACGACCAGGAGGCGCGCCGCGCCGAAGGTCGCGACCCGTTCGCAGATTTCGGCGCCGATCGAGCCGCCGCCGCCGGTCACGATGACGGACTTGCCCCGCACCAGCGTCTCGAGCCGCGCGTAGTCGATCTTCTGGCTCGGGCGCAGCAGCAGGTCCTCGACGGCGACGTTGGTCAGTCGCGGCGCGTCGCCGCCTTCCAGCGACGGCAGGCGACTGACCATCACGCCGAGCCGCCGGGCGCGCATCAGCACGCTTTCCGGATGCGCTTCGGGTTCGAAGGCCGACGGTGTCATGACCACGCGCTTGATCGGCCGCTGGCGGGTCTCGAAATCCCGAATCACGGCCTCGATGTCGTCGACGCCGCCGACCACGGGAATGTTGCGGATCATCTGGCCGCGGTCCGCGTCCGACGGCGAGAGCACGCCGACCGGCCAGAGCCGCTTGATCGCGCCATTCTCGATGCCGCGCAGCACGACTTCGGCATCGGCCGTACGTCCGACCAGCAGCGCCGGCGCGGCGTTGTCGGATCGGGCATGCAGGCGCGTGCGCGAATAACGGAAATAGCGGTAGCCGAGGCGCAACGCGCTCAGCGCGAACACCTCGAGGAAGAAGAACAGGATGATCGTGACCCGGCCGAGGAACACCGGGCTTTGCGAATTCGTGCCGGTGAAGAAGTAGACGTAGTCCAGCACGACCAGTGCCAGGGTCAGCACGGCTGCAACCCGCAGGATATTCACCGCGTCCGGCAGCGAGGTGAAGCGCCATTTCGCCGTGGTCAGATTGGAGAAATAGCTGACGAAAACGCTGAACAGCACGAACCAGGGCAGAATCAGCAGCAGATGCGGCAATCGATCGGTGAGGAGGCTGCCCTCGAAACGCAGATAGAAGCTCGCCAGCAACGCAAACGTCGTCGCGAGAGCGTCATGCACCAAAATCAGGAAATTGCGCAGGGTGAGTTGTGAAAGACGCGTCATCTAACGGACGGGTTGCCGGCAACTGGGAGTTCGCGATGAGACATTGGCAGGCTGATAGCGTATCTGCAGCGCCCTTGCCAGCGATCATGGACGAGCAGGCGGTTCGGGTTCCATACCGGCCCCCAATTGCCCCTTCAACGCCATGCCGCCCGCAACTCCGACGCCCAGCACATACATCCAGCCCTCATGAAAGTCGAAGATGTGTGAATTAAACAACGAACTAGAAATATTCTGTACCACGACGAGAAGCCCGATCCAGTTGACGAGACCGTCGCCGCGGAACAGCAAAAGGTGCAGGAGCCACATCGCGTACAGTATCGCCACACCCACAATGCCCCACTGCACGGCGACGTTCAACGTTTGATTGTGGGGGTTTCCGATCACTTCGCCGGAGGCCTGGGTCACACCGCCCTTCGCGACGCGCTCGAACAGGCCCCGCGTCGCGCCGGTGCCATGGCCGATCACCGGAGCCTCGGCGAAGAAGCCGAGCGACTTGCGCCAGAATTCGAGCCGCAAGCCGAGCGAGGTCGGCTCGTTGCGCTCCATGTAGAGCTTGTAGTCGCGCTCGAATGACTCGGCCGTCGAGCGCAATTGCGAAGAGCCGTACCACGCCACCACGGATAACGCGGCGGCCGCACAAAGGATCAGGACGATGCTGCGCCAGCGCAGATGGAGCAGCGCAAACACCGCGAACATGATCGGAACCGTCACCAATGCAGTCCGCGACACCACCACCATCGCCATGTTGGCGAACAGGCTGAGCGCAATCGCGATCAGCAACATGGCCGGCAGGATGCGCTTGGCCCGCAGCAGCATCACGACCGGATAGGCCAGCGCGACCGCGCACAACGTGAATTCCTGGCTCTGGTCGATGTAGTTCTTGACGAAGACTCCCTGCTCGCCAGGCGCGGGCGCCCTCAGTGCGAGGTGCGGATAGGCAAGCACCAGCCAGGACATCAGCATCAGCAGCGTGCAGGAGACGAGGAAAGCGACAAACACCCAGGTCCCGCGGTCCGAGCGCTGGAAATGATAGAGCAGGACCGGGAGCACGAGGAGCTTCGCGGTCGGCCCGACCGCGTAGAATCGCGCGCCCCAGGCCGCGTCCGACCAGAGCGTGCCGACAAGCGCGAGGCAAAACAACGCGACCGGCGCCAGGCAGATCGGCCGCTTCAGCAGCGCCCAGAACGCCTTCAGATCGACCGTCGGCGCAATCGCGATCAGCAGCACCACGCCGAAGATGCCGACCAGCGAGGTCGACCACGGCAGCGACAGCGCAATCAGGACCGCGACCACATCGGTCGCGGTCTGCCAGCGCGCCGGATCGCGCCAGGCCGGACACGCCGCGGCGCCTGCCGGGGATGCCATGCTTGCGCTCACGCCTTGCCCTCACGGGCCCGCGCAACCAGCGACGTCGTGCTGTGGCCGGCCAGGATCTCGACCAGCACCACCTCGCCGCCGGCCGCTTCGACGATCTCGTGGCCGACCACCTGCTCGCGGGTATAGTCGCCGCCCTTGACCAGCACGCTCGGCCGCACCTGCGTGATCAGATTGATCGGCGTGTCCTCCTCGAAGATCGCGACGAGGTCGACGGCTTCCAGCGCCGCCAGCACCTCGGCGCGGGCGCGCTCGTTCTGCACCGGACGTCCCTCGCCCTTCAGCCGCTTCACCGAGGCGTCGCTGTTCAACCCGACGACCAGGCGGTCACAGGCGCCGCGCGCGGCGGTCAGCACCTTGACGTGGCCGGGATGCAGGATGTCGAAGCAGCCATTGGTGAAGCCGATGCGCAGATCCTGCCGGCGCCACTCCGCAAGGTGTGCATCGATGTCGCCGCCGGCCGGGACGATCTTCTCCTCGGCCGCCAGCGAAGCGTGCGGCAGGATCCTTCGGCGCAATTCGGCGGACTTGACGATCGCGGTGCCGGTCTTGCCGACCGCAACCGCCGCCGCCGCGCTCGCGATCCGCAGCGCGCCTTCCCAGTCGGCCCCACCCGCCAGCGCCAGCGCCAGCGCCGCGGCAACGGTATCGCCGGCGCCGGAGACGTCGCGCACCTTGACCGGCAGCGCCGGCACATGGATCGATTCGCCGCCCCGCGTCACCAGCGTCATGCCGCGCTCGCCCTGCGTCACCAGCATCGCCTCGCAATCCGCGAGATACATCGCATCGGGCGCGGCCTGCGCGATGCTGTCCTGGCTGTCGGCGCGGCTGCGGGTCGCCTCGGCGAATTCCTTGCGGTTCGGCGTCAGCACGGTCGCGCCGCGATAGATCGCAAGATTGGCGCTCTTGGGGTCGACGATGACGCGCTTTTGCGCCTGGCGCGCGGCGTCGATCACATTGCGGATCACGCGCGCGGTGAGCACGCCCTTGGCGTAGTCCGACAGCAGCACGATGTCGGCCCGCGCAAGTCGCGGCAGGATCGCGTCGATCAGCTGCTGCTCGATGGCCGGCGCGGCCGGCGCGGCGAGTTCCCAGTCGGAGCGCAGCATGTGGGTGGAGAATTGCTCGGAGACGAAGCGCACCTTGCGCGTGGTCGGACGCGCGGCGTCGCTCACCAGCACGGTCTCGACAGCGGCCTCCTTCGCCAGCGCCTCGGCCAGCACCGCGCCGGCGGCGTCCTCGCCGATCAGGCCGACGAAGATGCAGCGCCCGCCAAGCGCGGCGATGTTGCGCGCGACGTTGCCGGCGCCGCCGATATTGGTCTCGCTGCGCCTGACCGCGATCACCGGCGCCGGCGCCTCCGGCGAGATTCGCGACACCTCGCCATAGACGAACTCGTCGAGCATGAGATCGCCGACGCAGAGCACGGTCTGGCCGGACATTGCACGCGAGATCGCTTCAAAATCGAACATCAGTCACCGTCATCCGCACTAGCGATAGCGATCCGCGCGATCGAGAAAGCCCGTCACATAGGCCCCGACTGCGTCTTCCAGGCGGGTAAAACCGCCATTGTACCCGGCGCGCCCGAGACGATCGACGACGCTCTGGGTGAAGTACTGGTAGCTGCCGCGGATCTGCTCGGGCATGTCGACATACTGGATGTTCGGCTCCAGCCCGAGCGCGCCGTAGGCCGACACGATCAGGTCCTTGAAGCTGCGCGCCTTGCCGGTACCGACATT
Organism: Bradyrhizobium sp. BRP56; assembly: GCF_020194035.1. NCBI lineage: Bacteria > Pseudomonadati > Pseudomonadota > Alphaproteobacteria > Hyphomicrobiales > Nitrobacteraceae > Bradyrhizobium > Bradyrhizobium sp. BRP56. Next base: position 36,274 of record NZ_JADYVV010000010.1, on the reverse strand, counting down.
GAACAGCCCGGATACCCGCGGCGTCGCGATCAGCCACATCATCACCCGCACGACGTCGTCGACATAGATGAAGTCGCGGCGCTGATCGCCGTCGGCGATGCCCTCGCGATGCGACTTGAATAGCTGCACGACGTGGCCCGCCTTGATGTCGTCGAAGCGGCGCGCGAGCACGCTCATCATCGGGCCCTTGTGGTATTCGTTGGGGCCGAACACGTTGAAGAATTTCAACCCGGCCCATTGCGGCGGCAGGCGCTCGCCCTTCGCCGCGCGCTCGGCGACCGCAAGATCGAACAGGTTCTTGCTCCAGCCGTACAGGTTCATCGGCCGCAGCCGCTTCAGCGCCTCGACTGACGCGTCGTCGTCAAACCCCCGTTCGCCGTCGCCATAGGTGGCGGCGGAGGAGGCGTAGATGAACGGCGTGGCATTTGCCGTGCACCAGTCGAGCAGCCGCATCGAGAGGCGGAAATTGGTCTCGATCACCAGATCGCCGTCGGTTGCCGTGGTCTCGGAGATGGCGCCGAGATGGATCACGGCGGTGAGCCGTCGCCCCTTCAGCCAGTCGCCCAACTCGGCTGGCGGAACGACATCGGCAAGCTGCCGCTTGGCGAGGTTCCGCCACTTGCCGTCCTGCCCAAGCACGTCACAGACCGCCACGTCGCTGCGCCCGGCGTCGTTCAACGCGGCCACGACGTTCGATCCGATAAAACCGGCGCCCCCGGTTACCAGAAACATGATGAAATCCCGCCAGATTCCTTTGCAGCCGTCAGCTTTGCCCCACTCCCGCGTCGCAGGCAACGACGGCTTTACCTCTCATCGCGAACCGGTTACCGACTTGGCCACGCCCGACCGGTCCTGGCCTATTTAGAAATGAATCTTGATTCAATATCTGATATCGAAACACAGGATACCGAGGATACCAGACCTATCCTCGTCGTGCCCTATGTTTGGATCGGCGATTTCGTGCGCGGCCACACCGTGGTCCGGGTGCTCCGCAAGCGCTGGCCGAACCGGCCGATCGACCTTCTGACATCCCGGCTTTGCGCCCCTTTGGTCGATTATATGCCCGATGTTCGTGCCGGGATCGTGTTCGACCTGCCGCGCAGCCGGCTGGCGCTGGCCCAGCAGCAGGCCCTCGCGGCCGAGCTTCGCAGCCGGAACTACGCCACCGCGCTGGTGCTGCCGCGGACCTGGAAGGCCGCCCTCGCGCCGGCGCTGGCGGGCATCCCGGAACGGGTCGGCTTCTTTGGCGAGGGGCGGTTCGGCCTGATCAACGCGATGCGATGGGGCGAAAAGCGGCAGCCGCGCTTCATCGACAAGAACGCGATCCTGGCGCTGCCTGACGGCGCCGCCCGCCCGCCGGAATGGCCGGTGCCGCAGCTCCGGGTTCCCGCGCACGACATCGAACGCTGGCGGCAGGCCAACGGCCTCGGCCGCGGTCCCGCCATCGCACTCGGCCCCGGCTCGGTCGGCGCCTCGAAACGCTGGACCTATTATCCGGAGGCCGCGCGGCTGTTCGCCGAACATGGCTTCGATGTCTGGGTGGTGGGCGGCCCCGGCGAGAAGGCGCTGGCGCAGGAGATTTCGGCTGTCGGCGGCGCGCGGGTCCGCGACCTCACCGGCACCGATCTGCGCAACGGCATCCTTGCGATGGCCGCGGCCAGCGTCGCCGTGACCAACGACTCCGGGCTGATGCACATCGCCGCCGCAATCGGCACGCCGACCATGGGCATCTTCGGTCCGACCGATCCTTATCTCTGGGCGCCCCTCAACGGCCTTGCCGCGACGGTGCTGCAAACCAAGAGCAAGTTGTCGTGCCAGCCGTGCCAGCGCACGGTCTGCACCATGAACGACCATCGCTGCATGCGCGACATCGCAGCCGAAGAGGTCGTGGAGATTGCGCAGCGCGTGCTGGCTCAGGTCAGCGCGCTGTAGACCCTGGCGATCGCGCCCGCTTCCGCATCGAGGCTGAACTTATCCACAACTCGTTGCCGCGCGCGCCCCCCCATCGCCGCGGCCGCTGCCGGATCACGCATCAAGGGCTCGAGCGCGGCCACCAGCGCGTCGGTGTCGCCGGGCGGCGTCAGCACGCCGGTGACGCCGTCCTCGACCACGAACTCGGCCGCGCCCGCACGCGCCGCCACCAGCGCCGCACCCGCCGACATCGCCTCGATCAGGGTCAGGCCGAAACCTTCATTGCGCGAGGTAAAGGCGTAGATCGTCAGCCGCTGGTACCAGCGCACGACATCCTCGATCGGCAGTTCGCCCGTGATGATGATGCGCGATTGCAGGCCGGCGGCCTCGATCTTCCGCTTCAGCTCGTTGGCAAAGGCGAGTTGCTCCGGCACCACGGCGCCGACGATGACGGCGGTGAAATCGGGATAGCGCGGCAGCAGCCTGCACATCGCCTCGACGAAGACGTCGCTGCCCTTCTGCGCGCGCACCCGCCCGAAGCAGCCGATCGCATAGCGTCCCGGCAGTCCGCTCTCGGCGAAGGCTGCCGCGCGATCGGCGGGCGGCGCATAGCGATCGGTGTCGACGCCGTGCATCACCACTGTCGCATCGCGCTTCAGATAGGAGGCCGACAGCGGACTGGTGGCGATGATCGCATCCATGTTGCGGATCAGCCAGCGCGTCAGCCAGGTGTGATGGCGCTGCGCCGCCGAGGTGAAGATCAGTTTCAGCGGCCAGCCGAGCGCGCGCAGCACGAGCCCGACGATCATCTCGTCGTTGCGCCGCGCATGCCAGATCAGCGGCGATGCGCGCCGCCACAGGTGCAGGAGATCTGCAAATCCGATCGCGTCGATGCCGTCGGGCCGATGCGAGCCGAGCCAGCCTGCGCGAAACATCTTTGCGAGTTTCGGCGCGACCATGCGGTTAGTCGCGGTGACACCCGAAAAGCGTCGGTGCAGATTGGGCACGATGAGCTCGAGCTCGCCGGCAGGTGTGTTCTCGATCGGCACGCAAGTCTCCGTTTCGTGCCAGTTCCTATACGCAACATTAAGCATAGTGGCCAGTTCGGCCGCGGCGAAACCCCCTCTTCACCGCACTCCCGCTAGCATCGTCGGTTAAAGAATATCGGGAGAGCTCTACCCATGACCGTGCTCGTGACCGGCGGCGCCGGCTATATCGGAAGTCACATGGTTCATGCGCTGGTCGATGCCGGCGAGAGCGTCGTCGTGATCGACAACCTTTCCACCGGCTTCTCCGCGTTCCTGCCCGAAGGCGTGCCGCTGTTCATCGGCGATGCCGGCGACGAGAACCTCGTCGAGGGCGTGATCGCCCAGCACGGCATCGACAGCATCATCCATTTCGCCGGCTCCGTCGTGGTGCCGGACTCGATGCGCGATCCGCTCGGCTACTACCGCAACAACACCATGACGACGCGCAGCCTGCTCAACGCCGCGGTGAAGGGCGGCGTCAGCCGCTTCATCTTCTCCTCGACCGCGGCCGTCTACGGCAACCCAGACCAGGTGCCGGTGCCGGAGATCGCACCGACCCGTCCGCTGTCGCCCTACGGCTCGTCGAAGCTCATGACCGAGATCATGCTGCACGACGTCGCGTCCGCTCATGGCATGAGCTACGTCGTGCTGCGCTACTTCAACGTCGCCGGCGCCGACCCGAAAGGCCGCGTCGGCCTTGCCACCATCGGCGCCACCCATTTGCTCAAGATCGCGGTCGAGGCCGCGACCGGCCAGCGCGCCAAGATCGACGTGTTCGGCACCGACTATCCGACCCAGGACGGCAGCTGCATCAGGGATTTCATCCATGTCAGCGACCTCGTCGAGGCGCATCGCTCGGCGCTGTCCTATCTGCGCGCCGGCGGGCAATCGGTGACGATGAATTGCGGTTATGGCCGCGGCTATTCCGTGCTCGAGACGATCGAGGCGGTACGCCGGGTCTCGATGCGCAATTTCGCGGTGGCCTACGCCGCGCGCCGGCCCGGCGACATCATGACCATGGTGGCCGACACGACCAGGATCCGCTCGCTGCTCGACTGGACCCCGCGTTATGATGATCTCGAGACCATCGCGAGCCATGCGCTGGCCTGGGAGGAGAAGCTGTTCCGGGAGCGCGCCAGCTCCGCCCGACAGGCGGAATCGGCCTAAAAAACAAACCGTTATCAAGCAGTTATTGTGCTTGAAAAAGCCCCGCCAAGCGGGCAAGGAGGTCCCGCAACCCTGACGGCCGGCGCTGCCCGCCGTCAATGGAACGCGGATGGCCCAGTTTCCAAAGAAAATTACCGACGATCCCTATGGCGCGGCGATCCTGATTCGCCGCCTGGTCATGGAACAAGGGATTAACTATTGGCGGCGCTATCTGACGGCGTTCGCCCTGATGGCCGTTGCGGCCGGCTCGACCGCCGGCGCCACCTACGTGCTCGGCCAGGTGATCAACCAGGCCTATGTCGACAAGAACATCCCCGGCATCGCCATGTTCGCCGGGATCACGGTGGTGCTGCTGTTCATCAAGGGCGTGGCGACCTACGGCCACATGGTGATCCTGAACAAGATCTCCAACGCCATCCTCGCCAGCAACCAGCGGCAACTATTCGCCAAGCTGATGAGCGAGAGCATCGGCTTCTTCTCGCAACGGCACTCGTCGGAATTCCTGGCGCGGCTCACGGCCGGCGCCAAGTCAATCACCGACGTGCTCAACATGCTGGTCAATGCGATCGGCCGCGACTTCCTGATGCTGATCAGTATGGTCGCCGTCATGGTCTGGCAGGACCCGCTGATGTCGTTCATCGGGCTCGTGGCGGTGCCGCCGGCGATGCTGATGCTGCGCAAGCTGGTGAAGCGGATCAAGGGGCTCGCCTACAACCAGTTCACCGGCACCGCCGACATCATGGAGACGATGCAGGAATCGCTGCAGGGCATCCGCACCGTGAAGGCGTTCACGCTGGAAGGCACCATGCAGCAGCGGATCGACGAGCACATCGCAACCGTCGAGAGCAATGCCAACAAGATGGCGCGCGTCGCCAACCGTTCCAATCCGCTGATGGAGATGCTCGGCGGCTTCGCGGTCGCCGGCTGCCTGATGTATGGCGGCTACAGTGTGGTGGCGCTCGGTTCCACTCCGGGCCAGTTCTTCACGTTCCTGACCGCGTTCCTGATGGCGACCGAGCCGGCCAAGCGGCTGGCGCGGCTCAACATCGACCTCAACAGCCAGTTGGTCGGCGCGCGGATGCTGCTCGAGGTGGTCGACAGCCCGGCGAGCGAACAGACCGATGACGACAAGCCTGCGCTGAAACTCTCCGACGCGCGGATCGAGCTGCGCGACGTCAGCTTCGCCTATCGGCCGGGCGAGCCGGTGCTGAACCGCATGAGCTTCGTGGCCGAGTCCGGCAAGGTGACCGCGCTGGTCGGCCCCTCCGGCGGCGGCAAATCGACCGTGCTGGCCTTGCTGCTGCGCTTCTACGAGACGCGCGAGGGCGACATCCTGATCGACGGACAATCGATCTCCCAGGTGTCGCGCAAGTCGCTGCGGCAGCAGACCGCCTATGTCGGACAGGACGTCTATCTGTTCCGCGATACCATCCGTGCCAACATCGCCTTCGGCAAGCAGGGCGCCAGCGAGCAAGAGATCGTCGACGCCGCCAAGGCCGCCTGCGCGCACGACTTCATCATGAGCTTCCCGCTCAGCTATGACACGCCGGTCGGCGAGCACGGCACCCAGCTGTCCGGCGGGCAGCGCCAGCGCATCGCGGTCGCCCGCGCCTTGATCAAGAACGCGCCTATCATCCTGCTCGACGAGGCCACCGCCGCGCTCGACTCGGAGTCCGAGAAGCAGGTGCAGGAAGCGATCGAGCATCTCTGCCAGGGCCGCACCACGATCGTGATCGCGCACCGCCTGCACACCATCATGCATGCCGATGCGATCCTGGTGGTCGAGGGCGGCGAGATCGTCGAGCGCGGACGGCACGAGGAGTTGCTGCGCCGCGGCGGCCGCTACGCCTCGTTCTTCCGCCTGCAGCACCACCACGACCCGTCGCCGCTGGCGCTGGCGCCGATCAGCGCCACCGTCTAGATCTTCTTCTCATCCCCTCGGGGCAATGCCTGCGCGGAGCACGCGCAGCACGTTGCCGCCCATGACCTTGCGGATGTCGTCCTCCGAGAACCCGCGCGACATCAGCGCCTGGGTCACGGCGACGATCTCGCCGGCATCGAAGCCCGTGGTGGTCGAGCCGTCGAAATCCGAGCCGAGACCCACATGGTCGATCCCGACCAGATCGCGGAAATGGGCGATCGCCCGCGCCACGTTGTTCGGATCGAGCGAGCAGACCGCGCCTTGCCAGAAACCGATGCCGACCACGCCGCCGGTCCGCGCGACACCCCGGACTTCGTCTCATGGGCAGCACCGCCTTCGTCGACCAAAGGCGGCCGCGCTCGGCGGAAAGCTGGCCTCACCTCTGCGCCGGATGCAGCCGCGGCCACTAGCCCTGAGCGGCGTAAGCGCGTAAATACCGCGCGCGCTCCCTCCTTCAACCCTCCGGGACCCGTTCATGAACGCCGCATCCACCGTCATTCCGCTTCCCCCGCAGCCCTCGCTTCCCGTCGTCGGCGAATCCGGCACCTATCCGGTCCGCCGCATCTGGTGCGTTGGCCGCAACTATCTCGAGCATATCAGGGAGATGGGCAATGACGAGCGCGCGCCGCCGTTCTTCTTCGCCAAGCATGCCGACATGCTGGTGCCCGATGGCGCGATCATCCCCTATCCGCCGCTGACCAAGGACCTGCATCACGAGGTCGAGCTGGTGGTGGCGATGAAGAGCGGCGGGCTGAACATTCCCGCCGACAAGGCGCTCGAGCATGTCTACGGCTATGCCGTCGGCATCGACCTGACCCGCCGCGACCTGCAGATCGCCTCGCGCAAGAAGGAACGGCCCTGGGAGATCGGCAAGTCGTTCGACTATTCCGCGCCCTGCTCGGCGATCCAGCCGGCCGCAAAGATCGGCCACCCGACCGCGGGCAAGATCTGGCTGACCGTCAACGGCAAGGAAGCGCAGAAGGGCGACCTCACCGAGCTGATCTGGAACGTGCCTGAAATCATCTGGCAGCTCTCGCAGCAGGTGAAGCTCGCCGCCGGCGACATCATCATGACCGGCACGCCCGCCGGCGTCTCGCAGCTGCAGGTGGGCGACAAGCTCGAATGCGGTGTCGACGGCGTCGGCAAGCTCGCGGTGACGATCGGCAAGCCGGAATAACCGCCTCAGCAGACGAGGCAAGGCCCAAAGCCCCGGACCTCAGGTCCGGGGCTTTTTGCTGTGCGCGGTCAGCGCATCGTGCCGGGCATGCAGGGCGGCTCGGTGAACGGGGCGGTCGCGAACGATCCGACCTTCGGCGCGCGCACACAATCGGTGGTCTTGCTGCTGACCGTCGTTGTCGTCATCGAAGCATTGGCGCGCCGCACCGCAGCGTTGTTGCCGGCGGCGGACGCCTGCGCCGAACAGGCGGCTGCCGCAACCAGCGCAAGCGCTGCGAGGGTCAGTTTGGTCATGGGATTTCTCCGTACAGTGGATGAAGCCGACCTAGCTCGGCTCCTGTGTTCAGGACCGCGCGCGCCCGGAAATTATTTCATCACGCGCGATCACCGCGCCGCGAGCGCCCGATCACATCAGTTGGAGCGGGATCCTACTGCCTTTCGGCGGCCTGCGACGCCGCCGGACCGAGATGCGTCTTCTCGTACTCGAGCCACAGTTCGAGCAGCGCCATGAAGGCCACCACCGCGCCGGCGGCGATGGCAAAATGCATCGCGCGGGTATGCGCGAAGCCGAGCAGCCAGGGCGAGACGATCAGCCAGCACCCGACGACCAGGTTGATCCATTCTTCCCAGATCGAAAACGCGACGATCGCCGCCAGCGACATGATCGCGACCGCCGCGCCGCTGATCCTGAGATCGATCGCCGCGGTCGGATTGGCCTGCACGAACAGCCACGGCGCAGCAAGCAGGAAGATCGCTGCAACGAGGTTATAGAGATCGAGAGCCGATTCTTTTCGCCATTTCATCATCTGCCGCTCCATTGCTGACTCAAGCCCGACGTTCATGCGCGCCGGCCGCATTGATGTCCTTGCCGGTGAAGTCGGTCATTAGCGCGGTCGCGACCAGCGTGATGACGGCGCAGAGCGCGATGTAGACCGCGATCGCGATCCACGAATGATAGGTGCCGTACAGCCACGCCGCGATCAGCGGCGCCGGACCGCCGGCGATGACGGACGCGAGCTGATAGCCGAGCGAGGCGCCGCTGTAGCGCAAGCGCCCGGTAAAGCTTTCGGCGATCAGCGCGGCCTGCGGCCCGTACTGCATGTCGTGCGGAATGAGCGAGAGAATGATCGCGAGGAAGATGATCGACGCCGATCCGGTATTGAGCATCGCGAAGTAGATGAAGCCGAAGATGCCGGTCACCAACGCGCCGATCATGTACATGTTCTTGCGGCCGATCTGGTCCGACAGGTGCCCGAACACCGGGATCGAGACGAACGACAGCACCGAGGCCGCGAGCACCGCGGTGAGCAGGAAATCGCGCGAGACGTGCAGCGTGCCGGTGCCGTAGGAAAACACGAAGGCGGTGAAGATGTAGAACGGCGCCTGCTCGGACATCCGCGCGAAGGCGGACAGCAGGATCTCCTTGGGATGGTCCTTGATCACGGTCAGCATCGGCGTGCGGTCGAGCTGACGCTCGGCCAGCAGCCTGGTGAAGACAGGCGTTTCCAGAATGCCGAGCCGGATGTAGAGGCCGACGCCGACCAGGACGATGCTGAGCGCGAACGGAACGCGCCAGCCCCACGCCAGGAACTGGTCGCCCGACATCTGGCTGAAGGCCAGCACGGCGAGATTGGCGAGGAACAGCCCGCATGGCACGCCGAATTGCGGCCATGACGCGATCAGGCCGCGGGAGCGATCGTTGCGCGCCCATTCCATCGACATCAGCACCGAGCCGCCCCATTCGCCGCCGACGCCGACGCCCTGGATGAAGCGCAGCACGGTCAGGATCACCGCGCCCCAGATGCCGATGCTGGAATAGGTCGGCACCAATGCGACCGCCGCGGTCGCCAGGCCCATCAACAGCAGCGTCGCGATCAGCGTCGACTTGCGGCCGATGCGGTCGCCATAGTGCCCGAAGATCGCAGCCCCGATCGGCCGCGCGACGAAGCCGACCGCGTAGATGGCGAAGGCCTCCAGCGTGCCGACCCAGGGATCGGAATTCGGAAAGAACAGTTTCGCGAACACCAGGCCGGTGACGGTGCTGTAGAGAAAGAAGTCATACCACTCGATCGCGGTCCCGATCGTGGAGGCGATCACCGCACGGCGCATCTGGAGCTGATGCTCGGATGGCGTGAGCTGGTTGGCGTCGAGGCCGGGAGTTGGACGAAGCGTTGGGCCAAATGTTGCCATGGGGGTGTCTCCCTCGCAGGCCCCCGGACGGATATTGACTGTGGTTCGTTTGAGTACGAACGATAACACGCCCCGGAAAGTTCCACCGGAAGGGACCGTCGAGGCTTGAACTTTAGTCGGCCACGGCGAGCGACAATCGCAACCGTCCGGTACGCCGAAGGCGCCGTCCGTCTCCCGCACCGAGTACCGGATCATGCTTTGCACATGGCTGCCGGATGCACCCGGCAGCCGCCGGGCGACGCCGTCAAGAAGGCGCGAGCGAGGTCGAGCCCGCCCTGACCCGATCATGATGGTCGCAAGATGATGCGGCCCGCGCGTGGCGCGAAGGATCGCGCCGCGCCGAGCTCTAAGCCCGATCGCTGCGGCGGTACGGCACGTAGCGTGGCGTCCAGACCTTGGCGTGAATCCGCGCCTCGACCTGGTCGATCGGAACGTCCCTCGCCAATCCCTCCTTGTGCGCCTGCAGCGCGACCGCAAGCGCCACGGACTGCGAGACGTCGCGCAGCGCGCTGACCGGCGGCAGCAGATTGTGCTTCGGGTTGTCGCGCGCCGGCGAGACGCTGGCGAGCGCCTTGGCGGCGGCCATGAACATGCCGTCGCTGACCCGGCTGGCACCGACCGCGAGCGCGCCGACGCCGACACCCGGGAAGATGTAGGAGTTGTTGGTCTGGTCGACCTTGAAGCGCGCGCCGTCGCGCATGATCGGCGGGAACGGGCTGCCGACGCCGATCAGCGCCCGCCCCTCGGTCCACGCCTCGATATCGACCGGCGTCGCTTCCTCGCGCGAGGTCGGATTGGACAGCGGGAAGATCACCGGCCGCTTGTTGCACTCGGCCATGGCGCGGACGATCGGCTCGGAGAACGCGCCGGCCTGGCCGGAGACGCCGATCAGCACGGTCGGCCGGGCGTTGCGCACGACGTCGAGCAGCGCGATCTTGTCGGGGTGGCTGAGCTGCCAGCCCGCGATCGCCTGCCTGTCCTGCACGAACGGCAGCTGGAACGGGGCGAGCCCGCTCATACCCTCGAGCAGCAGCCCGTCGCGGTCGACCATGAAGAAGCGCTTCGCCGCCTCGCTCTCCGGCAGGCCGGCATCGATCATCGCGGCGCGGATCAGGCTGGCGATGCCGCAGCCGGCCGAGCCCGCGCCGAGCACAGCGACGCGCTGCTCGGTGAGCGGCACGCCGGTGACGTTGATCGCGGAGAGCAAGGCGCCGGTCGCCACCGCCGCGGTGCCCTGAATGTCGTCGTTGAAGGTCAGGAGCCGGTCGCGATAGCGCTCGAGCATGCGCGTCGCGTTGTTCTTGGCGAAATCCTCCCACTGCAGCAGGACGCGCGGCCAGCGCTTCACCACCGCCGCGACGAACGCCTCGATGAAGTCGTCATAGGCCTGGCCGCGGACGCGCTCGTTGCGCCAGCCGATATAGAGCGGATCGGCCAGGCAATCGGGATTGTCGGTGCCGACGTCGAGCATGATCGGCAAGGTCGTCGCGGGATGCAGCCGCCGCAGCCGGTATAGAGCGCGAGCTTGCCGATCGGGATGCCCATGCCGCCGGCGCCCTGGTCGCCGAGGCCGAGGATGCGCTCGCCGTCGGTGACGACGATTGCCTCGACATGATCGAAGCGCGGATGGGCGAAAATGCGGTCGATCCGGTGCTGATGTGGGATGCTGAGGAACAGCCCGCGCGGCTTGCGGAACAACCGACTGAATTTTTGGCAGCCCTCGCCGACGGTCGGCGTGTAGACGATCGGCAACAGCTCTTCCAGGTTGCCGACCAGGAGTGCGTAGAACAGCGTCTCGTTGGTGTCCTGCAGCTCGCGCAGGAAGGCATAGCGCTCGATGTCGGTCTCAAAGCCGCGCAGCGCCTCGAGGCGGCGCGAGACCTGCTCGTCCAGCGTCAGGATATTGGGCGGCAGCAGGCCGTGCAGGTCGAACGCCTCGCGCTCGGCCTCGGAGAACGCCGTGCCCTTGTTCAGCTGCGGATCGGCCAGCAGCTCGTAGCCGCTCAGCGCAGTGGTCGCAAAAGCTCCTGATGACTCCGACATGACAAGGTCCCCTCAATGCGAAACGCCGGATGGAACGTTATCACGCCCGTGTAACGGATCGGAGCGCGAAGGCGCCGCGACGCGCAAAGTTGAACGGCCCCGACGCTGCGGCTGCGCCTGCGGACCGACATACCTTGGTATAGCCCGCCTGATTCCTTGTGATGGCCCGCGCTTACGCCCGTACAGTTGAGCGATGGCGAGAGATTTTTACACTCGCGGCTGCTCCAACGTGATCAGGATCACTGCGCCGAGCCGTCGATCGCAAGACTGTCACGGGTAGCGGGTGTCGACTGGAACGCGGGTTTCGAGGAACACTCAGATGATCGTCAACATTCAGAAGCTGAACGGCCTGTGGCACCTTATCGTCGGGTCGTGCAAGATCCGAACTCCGTTCTTGGAGACCCAGGACCGGGAGTGGGTCGTCGCCTACGCCAGGCGAATCTACCCCGGCGCCAAGGTTTTCGAGCGCGACTGATGCTGTTGCGCTTCACAGCTCTCGTCCCAGACAAAAAGCCCCGGAGCATGCTCCGGGGCTTTTGCTTTCAACGCTGCAATCAGTGCAACGCCGACATTACAATCAGGCCGAGGATCAGCACGGTCGCGGAATATTTGAGCGTGTAATACACGTTCCGATTCCACTCCTTGACCTTGCGGCTGGCGAGATGGATCTCGTAGAGCTTGCCGAACACCTTGTTCAGCGCGCCGACATGCTCGCCGTCGACGTTCTGGGTGGCCGACGCCTTGACTATGTTGTGACTGACCCAGCGGTTCATTGCCGTCATGAAGCCGAACTTCATCGGGCGCTCGACGTCGCAGAACAGGATGATGCGGTTGACGTCGGTCTTGTTCTCGGCGCTGTGGATGAAGGTCTCGTCGAACATGAAGGCCTCGCCGTCGCGCCAGACGCATTCGACGCCGTCGACGAGGATGCGGCACTGGTTCGAGTTCGGCGTCACGAGGCCAAGGTGATAGCGCAGCGAGCCGGCGAAGGGATCGCGATGCGCCCCAAGCTTGCCGCCCGGCGGCAGCATCGCGAACATCGCGCCATGCACGTTCGGGATCGAGTTGAGCAGCTCCACCGTCTTCGGGCACAGCGCCCGCGCCGAGGGCAGGAAGTCGTCGTACCATTTCAGATAGAAGCGCTTCCAGCCGCTCTTGAAGAAAGAATAGAAGCCCCAGTCGTTGTTCTTGGCCGCGGCGCGGATGAAGCCCTCGTCGAACAGGCGCGTGGCCTCGTCGCGGATCGTCTCCCAATTGTCGGAGAGCTTCTTGAGCTCGGGAAACTGCTCGACCGGAATCACCGGCGTGTTGGGCACCGCGGAGCCGGCATACATCAGCACATTGTAGGGCGCGAGGTAGGTCGAGTGATCGCCGAGCTGGCGGGCGAAGCGCAACCGCTGCTTGCCGCGGAAATGAACGTAAAGCGTAGAGGCCACCAGCACGTAAAGAATGACGAGCTGCGGCGCGAAGAGCTGTCTCAACATGATCCGTCTATGATCGCTGTCCGCCGACGCCCTTCATGCCCCGCCCCGCAGGAGCCTTGCCCTTCACGGGTGGCCCAGTCCGGGCGGCGAAACGCGTCGCCGTCCGCGAAAATTCCCCTGTTTCATAGTGACTTGGCACTGCGGCGCGTTCTGGCAAATGAGCCGGAAGCCTTGCCGCGGTGCCGTCCCGGACGAGCCATGTAAGCGTTCGCTCACCAAATGTGAAGCGCCGTGCCGTGCGGGTGCCAACATTGTGACACTATTCACACACTTAATTCGCCATTGACAAACTGATTAGACAATTCCTAATCCAGAGATGACCCGCCGAAGAACGCGGACATCCAAAGGGAGGAATGATGAGACAGTTTTTGGCGGCAGCCTTCGTCGCGGCGATGGCCACGGCCGCTCACGCCCAGGTTTCCGATGACGTCGTGCGCATCGGGGTGCTGACCGACCTGTCGAGCTGGGGCCGTGACAATTCGGGCCCGGGCTCGGTGGAGGCGGCCAGGATGGCGGTGGAGGAATTCGGCCCGACCGTGCTCGGCAAGCCGATCGAGATCATCTCCGCCGACCACCAGATGAAGACCGATGTCGGCGTGCAGATCGTGCGCGGCTGGTTCGACAACGGCAAGGTCGACGCGGTCGTCGACATCCCGAATTCCGGCATCGCGATCGCCGTGCACAACATGGTGCGCGAGCGCAACAAGATCGCGCTTCTCTCCGGTCCCGGCGCGAGCTCGCTGACCGACGAACTGTGCAGCCCCAACACGGTGCATTTCGCCTACGACACCTACGCGCTCTCCAAGGTGACGGCCTCGGCCGTGATCAAGGAAGGCGGCAAGTCCTGGTTCTTCGTCACCGCGGATTACGCCTTCGGCCAGCAGCTCGAGCGGGACGCGACGCGCTTCATCAACGAGATAGGCGGCAAGGTGCTCGGCAGCGTCAAGCATCCGACCAACACCGCCGACTTCTCCTCCTTTGCGCTGCAGGCGCAGAGCTCGAAGGCCGACGTGGTGGCGTTCGCCAATGCCGGCCAGGACACCGACAATTCGATCAAGCAGTCCGGCGAGTTCGGCCTCGTGCAGGGCGGCCAGAAGCTGGTCGGCCTTCTGATGTTCGATACCGACGTGCATGCGGTCGGCCTCAACGCCGCGCAGGGCACCTACATGACGACGGCGTCGTACTGGAACATGGACGAGAAGACGCGCGCCTGGTCGAAGAAGTTCTACGCCCGCGCCAATGTGATGCCGACCATGATCCAGACCGGGGTCTACGGCTCGGTGCTGCATTATCTCAAGGCGATCCAGGCCGCCGGCACCGACGATCCGAAAGCGGTGATGGCCAAGATGCGCGAGCTGCCGATCGAGGACACCTTCGTGCATGGCGGCAAGCTGCGCGAGGACGGCCGCGTGATCCGCGACATGTATCTGGCGAAGGTGAAGAAGCCTTCGGAATCCAAGGAGCCGTGGGATTATCTCGACATCGTCAAGACGGTGAAGGGCGAGGACGCCTATCGTCCGGTCTCCGAGTCGAAGTGCCCGCTGCTCAAGAAATAGGATCGATCGCGTGGCCAACGAAGAAGCTTATGATTGCGACGCGCTGGTCGTCGGTTCCGGCTGCGCCGGGCTGTCGGCGGCGGTCACCGCCGGCCATCACGGCCTCAAGGTCCTGGTGGTCGAGAAGGAGCCGCGGTTCGGCGGCACCACCGCGCGCTCCGGCGGCTGGCTGTGGATCCCCGGCACCTCGCTGGCCAAGGCCTGGGGCATCGAGGAGAGCCCCGATCAGGCCAAAACCTATCTGCGCCACGAGGCCGGCAACAGCTTTGACGCCGCGCGCGTCGATGCGTTCCTGACCGAAGGGCCGAAGGCGGTCGACTTCTTCACCACCAGCACCGCGGTGCGCTTCGACATGCCGCTGACCTTCCCAGACTATCATGCTGAAGCGCCGGGCGGCGCGCAGGGCGGCCGCTCGATGGTGACGCGGCCGTTCGACGCCCACGAGCTCGGCGACGCCCTCAAGAATCTCGGCAGTCCCCTGCCCGAGCTCACCGTGTTCGGCATGATGCTCGGCTCCGGCAAGGAGATCGTGCATTTCATGCGCGCGACGAGATCGCTGACCTCGGCGGCCTATGTCGCCAAACGGCTGTCGAAGCACGCCGTCGACGTGATGCGCAACGGCCGCGGCATGACGCTGACCAACGGCAACGCGCTCGCCGGACGGCTGGCGAAATCCGCCTTCGACCTCAAGGTCCCGCTTTGGCTCAACTCGCCGGTGCGCGAATTGATCGTCGAGAACGGCGCGGTGCGCGGCGCGGTCGTCGTGCGTGAAGGGCGCACGATCCGCGTCAACGCCAAGCGTGGCGTGGTGCTCGCCTGCGGCGGGTTCCCGCATGACGTCGCGCGACGGCAGAAGATGTTTCCGCACGCCCCCACTGGAAAAGAACATTATTCGCCAGGCCCGACCGGCAACACCGGCGACGGCTTGCGCCTTGCGGAATCCGCCGGCGGCCGCGTCGACGACTCGCTGCCGAACGCCGCGGCCTGGGTGCCGGTCTCGGTCACGACGCGCAAGGACGGCTCGAAGGGCGTGATGCCGCATTTCATCGATCGCGCCAAGCCGGGCGTGATCGCGGTGATGGCCGACGGCAGGCGCTTTGCCAATGAAGGCAATTCCTACCACGACTTCGTGCAGGCGATGATCAAGGCGGCGAAGCCCGGCGAGGAGATCGCGGCGCATCTCATCTGCGATCACGAGACGTTGCGCAAATACGGCCTCGGCTGCGTGCCGCCGCGCCCGATGCCGCTCGGCCATCATCTGAAGACCGGCTATCTCAAGCGCGGCGCGACGCTGGCGGAGCTCGCCGCGCAGGCCGGCATCGACGCCAAGGCGCTCGAGGCGACCGTCGCGGAGTTCAACACCACCGCGGCCGAGGGCCGCGATCCCGCCTTCGGCAAGGGCTCGCGCGCTTATAACCGCTACCAGGGCGATGCGCTGCACGGGCCCAATCCCTGCATCGCGCCGATCCGGCACGGGCCGTTCTACGCCATCAAGATGGTGATCGGCGATCTCGGCACCTATGCCGGCATAAGGACCGATGCCAATGCCCGTGCGCTCGACGCCGACGGCCAGCCGATCGCCGGCCTCTATGCCGCCGGCAACGACATGGCGAGCATCATGGGCGGCAACTATCCCGGCGCCGGCATCACGCTCGGGCCCGCGCTGACCTTCGGCTACATCGCGGGTAAGCGCATCGCCGGCGTGGCGGCGGAAGGAAGCGCGCCATGAGCGCAATGGCGACCCTGCTCGCAGGCAAGCGCGCGCTGGTGACCGGCGCTGCGCACGGCAACGGTCGCGCCATCGCGCTTGGCCTCGCGGCGCATGGCGCGGACGTTGTTGTGACCGACATCGATCGCGCCGGCGCCGAGCAAACCGCGGCCGACATTCGCCAGCACAGCCGCGCGGCATGGCCGTTCGAGCTCGATGTCACCGATGCGGAGGCGTGCTCCGCGCTGGCGCAGCGTGCGGCGCGCGAGGTCGGGCCGATCGCGATCCTGGTCAACAATGCCGGCATCATCATCCGTGAGGGCATCGATTCGCCCCGTGCACGCGAGAATTGGCGGCGGGTGCTCGACGTCAACCTGACCGGCACGTTCAACGTCACCCACGCCTTCTTGCCGGCATTGCGCGAGACGCGCGGCGCGATCATCAATCTCGGCTCGATCGCGTCCTTCCTCGGCGTTGCCGATACGCTGGGCTATGCGCCGTCCAAGGGCGGCGTCAAGCTCCTCACCCAGGCGCTCGCCCGCGAGCTTGCCGCCGACGGCATTCGTGTCAATGCGATCGCGCCCGGCGTGGTCGAAACGGCGATGACCGAAGCGACCCGCAACGACCCGGGCCGGCTCGCCGGATTTCTGGGCCGCACACCGCTCGGCCGCGTCGGGCGGCCGGAGGAGCTGGTCGGCCCGGTGGTGTTCCTCGCATCGGAGCTGGCATCTTATGTGAACGGCGTGACCATGCCGGTCGACGGAGGGTTTCTCGCCGTATAAGCACATTGTGGGAGCTGGCAGGGCCACATGACGAGAGAGAGCCGCGGCATACAGTCGATCGAGGTCGGCGGAGAATTGCTCCGCGCGCTGGCCCGCAGCGGCGAACCGATGATGCTGCGCGATCTCGCCCGCGAAGCCGGCATGCCGCCAGCGAAGGCGCATCCCTATCTCGTCAGCTTTTCCCGCATCGGCCTGATCGAGCAGGACGAGACCACCGGCCGTTACGAAATCGGGGCGCTGGCGCTCGAACTCGGCCTGATCAGCCTGCGCCGGCAGTCGGCGGTACGGATCGCAACGCCGCGGATCGCAGCGCTCGCCGACAGCATCAATCACGCGGTGTCGCTGTCGGTCTGGGGCACCCACGGCGCGACCGTGGTGCGGCTCGAGGAGCCGAGCCATCCGGTGCATATCGCGATGCGCGTCGGATCGGTGGTGGCGCTGCTCGAGACCGCGACCGGCCGCGCCTTCGCCGCCTTCATGCCGCCGAACGCGATCAGGACCGCGCTCGAGAGCGGCCTCGATCGCCTCGGCGTCGGCTACAATCCGAAGCGTCCGCCGGCGGACGCGAAGACGGCCGAGATCCTCGCCGAGGTCCGCAGCCGCGGGCTGGCGCGGGCGACCGGCGATCCCCTGCCCGGCGTCAACGCCTTCGCCGCGCCGGTGTTCGATCACGCCGGCCACGTCGCGCTGGTCATCACCGCGATGGGGCCGGAAGGCACCTTCGACGCCGGCTGGGACAGCGCAATCGCAACTGCGCTGCGCGATTGTGCGGGCGAGATATCACGGCAACTGGGGCACGGCACAGCGCCGGCGACCGAAAGACCGTGAGGTAAGCACGCTCGTCCGGCTCCCTCCTCGCGCGCAAGTGCCGCTGAGTTGCCCCACATGGCAAGTCCCCCGGTGCTTATCCGGAGCACAACTCAGTGTATGATGTGTCCGTCTCACCGGATCGAGGGGGGCTGCGCATCGTCACGGATGTTACGGTGAGATGCGGTTGACGCCCGAGCGCACGTAGTGGCTGGTGTCTTCAAAGCGCGCAGCGCCTTTGCGAAAGAAAGTACGTCCGATCGGCGCAGCAAGCTAACATCGATCCAGATTTAAGACTTGTCGGCAACACTCTCCGAATCGGCGCGCGGCACTCCAGCCTCCTCGACCTCCCGGGATACTGCGCGGCTGCATCCAACAGCGAAACACGACACCGACCGGTGACGAAATGACACGATTGATGAAATCAGCGACCATCACCAGGTACATGAGCGAGCTGTGGTGCCGTTCACTCATGCTCTGTTCAAGCTATTCAGATTAGGACTGCGAACGGATCGGGAAGCAATATCGATACGTGCGCAGCCAGCTCGAGACGGTTCTTCCAGTAAACTCGTCCGCGTGACCAATATAGCCGACTCGCTCACAGCTTGCAGAGGTATTGACGTCCATTCGTATTTGGATCGGATCCGTCGCTAGACGACAAAAAGAGCGCTCCACCCCAATGCGAATATGCGCCTCGCCCAATTTTCTGGATCGTGTCATGAGCTGAGTGGGGTGGTCCAAGGAGCTTATCATCCTCGAACAATGCGAGGCTAGAACTTATGGGGCTCGTACTGTCGTCACCCCGCGGAAGATAATCCGGCAGTGTCGCACCCCACATTAAGCCGCCGTTGCTCGCAAACGACTCGATACGAAACTCGGTCGGTTTACGGGACTCGATCCGGCGACCGTTCTCAATCTCGAAGGGACTGAACCACTCGATCGCGTCGCATAGACGGCGTTGACCTGCAAATTTCCGGCCGTACAGGCTTTGGATTGGGATTGCCCAATCGAGGGAATCGGGACGCTTGCGGGCGACGAGCATGTGGAAGGCGATTCTTTGGTCGAAGGTGCCGATAAGGCCTTCGCCGTACGAGCCGAGCAGGGCTGGTTTAACGAGCCAGCGCGGCGACTGCGGAGAGAAGTGAAGCGAAATCGAGTTGAGCAGGTCGAATTTCGCCGCCGCATAATAGTCAAGCATGAGCGTAGGGCTGAATTGATAGAAGCCATGATCAACGCAATTGCTCATCGGCAAGATATGGACGGCAAGGCCGCCGGGACGCAGCATGCGCGAGATGTTGGTGAGCGCGTTCGGAACGTGAAAGACGTGCTCCAGCGTCCCGCCGTTAAGCACCACGCCAAAGCGGCCGATCAATTCATTTGGAAGACTTTCATTGTTTAGATCAAACTCGAAATCGGCGCCCTCGTATTTGCTGATGTCGATGCTTGACAGATCATTTAGCCCTCCGCACATTTGAAAATAACGAGCCGCGCTCATAGGGTGATCGGCGGATGCCCATAGCGAAACCTTCTCTATGGCTTTAGTAAAGGCTTTCTCTGAGAAGCCGCAGTCCATCACACCAAGCGTTGCGACCGGCCCGTTGGCATGGTGTGCCAAAAGCCACCCGCGCAATAGGACTGCAACGTTGAGCGCCAAACCCATGATGATCCCTCACTTTGGAGGGGCAGCGCATTTGCGTCCCCTACTGATTAGCCGATTGCGGGGTAAGAGCCGCAGGGCAAGTAGCTCTGTAACCCGAGAGAGCCGACCCTAGCAACCCGAGCCTTGGCAGGCTATCTCTGATTTCCCGAATCCGAAAAGGACCTTATTGCACGGCCCATTTTGGTGTGACCGGTCCTCGACCGGTGCACGGGGGCGACCAGTCAAATTGCGTGCGGCATCCCAGCTTGATGCACGAGCCTGCCTAGCAAAAAGCCCCGGGCGAGGCCGGGGCTCTTCACGTGATCGATTGCTGCGGGCGCGGATCAGTAGCGGTAGTGATCCGATTTGTACGGACCTTCCTGCTTCACGCCGATATAGTCGGCCTGATCCTTGCGCAGCTCGGTCAGCTTGACGCCGATCTTGGCGAGGTGCAGGCGGGCGACTTTCTCGTCGAGGGTCTTGGGCAGCACGTAGACCTTCTTGGCGTACTTGCCGTCCTTGTTGTTGGCGAACAGCTCGATCTGCGCCAGCGTCTGGTTGGTGAAGGAGGCCGACATCACGAAGGACGGGTGGCCCATCGCATTGCCGAGGTTCACCAGCCGACCTTCCGACAGCATGATGATGCGGTGCTTGTCGGGAAATTCGATCTCGTCGACCTGCGGCTTGATGTTGGTCCACTTCAGATTGCGAAGGCTCGCAATCTGAATCTCGTTGTCGAAGTGACCGATGTTGCAGACGATGGCGCGATCCTTCATCGCGCGCATGTGCTCGATGGTGATGATGTCCTTGTTGCCGGTGGCGGTGACGAAGATGTCGGCGCGCGGCGCCGCGTCTTCCATGGTCACGACCTCATAGCCTTCCATCGCCGCCTGCAGCGCGCAGATCGGATCGACCTCGGAGACCATGACGCGGCAGCCGGCCTGGCGCAGCGAGGCGGCCGAGCCCTTGCCGACGTCGCCGAAGCCGGCGACCATCGCGACCTTGCCCGACAGCATCACGTCGGTGCCGCGGCGGATGCCGTCGACCAGCGACTCGCGGCAGCCATAGAGGTTGTCGAACTTCGACTTGGTGACGCTGTCGTTGACGTTGATCGCCGGGAACAGCAGCGTGCCCTTGTTGGCCATCTCGTAGAGGCGATGCACGCCCGTGGTGGTCTCTTCCGAGACGCCCTTGATGTTCTTGGCGATCTCGGCGAACCAGCCCTTCGGCTTCTCCTTCAGGAGGCGCTTGACCAGCGCGTAGAAGATCTCCTCTTCCTCGGAGCCCGGCTTGTCGAGGAAAGCGGTGTCGCCCTGTTCGGCGCGGTAGCCGGCATGCACCAGCATGGTGGCGTCGCCGCCGTCATCGAGGATCATGTTCGGCGTGCCGCCGCCGTGCCAGTCGAACAGCTTTGCGGTGTAGTCCCAATACTCGGTCAGCGTCTCGCCCTTGACGGCGAACACCGGAATGCCGGCGGCGGCGATCGCGGCCGCGGCGTGATCCTGGGTCGAGTAGATGTTGCAGGAGACCCAGCGGATGTCGGCGCCGAGCGCGGCTAGCGTCTCGATCAATACCGCGGTCTGGATCGTCATGTGCAGCGAGCCCGCGATGCGCGCGCCCTTCAGCGGCTGCTTGGGGCCGAACTCCTCGCGGGTGGCCATCAGGCCGGGCATCTCGGTCTCGGCCAGCGAGATCTCCTTGCGGCCGAAATCGGCGAGCGCAATATCCTTGACAATGTAGTCGGTGAAGCCGGGCTTCGTGGGGGCGTTCATTTGAGCGTCCTGTTGTTGAACGGGTCATTCCGGGGCGCCTCGAAGAGGCGAACCCGGAATCTCGAGGTGATGATTAGGGATTCCGGGTTCGCTCGCTCTCGCGAGCGCCCCGGAATGACGCAAGTATCAGAGCGCGCGCTTCAGCTGCTCGACGAGATCGGTCTTCTCCCAGGAGAAGCCGCCCTCATTGTCGGGCGTGCGGCCGAAATGACCGTAGGCCGAGGTGCGCGCGTAGATCGGGCGGTTGAGGTCGAGATGGCTGCGGATGCCGCGCGGCGTCAGATCCATCGCCTTGGCCGCCGCCTTCTCGAGCTGATCCTCCGACACCTTACCGGTGCCGTGGGTGTCGATGTAGATCGACAGCGGACGCGCCACGCCGATCGCATAGGCGAGCTGCAGCGTGCAGCGGTCGGCAAGACCGGCCGCGACGATGTTCTTGGCGACATAGCGCGCGGCATAGGCCGCCGAGCGGTCGACCTTGGTCGGATCCTTGCCGGAGAACGCGCCGCCGCCGTGCGGAGCCGCGCCGCCATAGGTGTCGACGATGATCTTGCGGCCGGTCAGGCCGGAGTCGCCGTCGGGACCGCCGATGAAGAACTTGCCGGTCGGATTGATGTGCCAGATCGTCTTGTCGCTGATCCACTCCTTCGGCAGCGCCTCGCGGACATAGGGCTCGACGATGTCGCGAATCTGCTTGGACGAGAGGTCCTCGATCAGATGCTGGTGCGAGACCACGATCTCACGGACGCCGACCGGCTTGCCGTTCTCGTACTGCACCGTGACCTGGCTCTTGGAGTCCGGACCCAGCACCTTCTCGCGGCCGGAGTGGCGCGCTTCGGAGATCAGCCGCAGGATCTTGTGGGCGTAGAAGATCGGCGCCGGCATCAGGTCCGGCGTCTCGTTGGTGGCGTAACCGAACATGATGCCCTGGTCGCCGGCCCCCTCTTCCTTGACTTCGCCCGGCTGCAGCGCGTCGACGCCCTGCGCGATGTCGGCCGACTGCGGATGCAGCAGGATCTCGATGTCGCAGTTCTTCCAGTGGAAGCCGTCCTGCTCGTAGCCGATGTCCTTGATTGCAGAGCGAACCACGCTCTCGATCTGGTCGTTGGTGACCGAGCTCGGGCCGCGCGTTTCGCCGGCGATCACCACCTTGTTGGTGGTCGCGAGCGTCTCGCACGCCGCGCGGATCTGCCACGGGTCGATGCCCGCTTTCGGTCCCTCGCGATAGAACAGATCGACGATCTCATCCGAGATCCGATCACAGACCTTGTCCGGATGGCCTTCCGAGACCGACTCGCTGGTGAACAGATAAGACGCGCGCATCAAGCAAACCCCTTGTTAAGTCGAAGTCCGACGTTGGTTGGTGAATATGTCCCCGGCATGTCAGTCTCGTCGCCGCGAGATGACGTAGGATTCGTCGTAGAACCACAGCCCGTTGTGTTTGCGGAGAACTTCGCGCGTGGCCTCGAGAGCTCGTCCGTTTTCGGTCGTTTCGGTCAACCGCTCATCTTCGATCTGCGCGACATACACCGCCGCATTCCACGCAGCAAAGGCCGTCGAGGTTCCGATCGAGCCGGTTACCTCATTGGGCAGCGCTTCCATATCATATCGGAAGATCGAACGGTTATCGGCGTAGGCGTTGAAGTTCAGCTCGCGCCCGGCGGAGCCCAACTCGTATTTCACCGCGCGCAGTATCTCATGACGGCTGACGGCGAAAGGATTTTCTCCGGGCCAGACGGCTTGAATCATTTCAAGCCCGGGATCGCCGCCGTGGGAGTGGATTCCTATCAGCCGTCCGCCGCCGCGCAGCGCGCGGGCCAGCGGCGCGATGATCCGCTTGGCGCGGAAGTTCACCGAGGATTTGGCGCGGTAGGGTTGCGAGGCGATCACAAGATCGAAATTGGCTTCGGTGCGGCCGGCCCGCGGAATGATGGAATCGAGCAGGAACCGGTGATCGTCGCGGTACAGGACCAGCGCCACCGGCCGCTCATAGATCGGCATCGCATTGCCGGGGCTGAGATTGGCCCGCCAGTTCTGCTCCAGGAACGGACCGAGTTCGGCGATCTGGGCCTCGAACTCACCCGATGACGCCCCGCGCAGCGGCACCTCGTGCCAAATCATGCTGGCGGCCGCCGCGGAGTTCTTCGGCGTCAGCCACGGCGCCTCGGCATAATACATGTTGGTGAACACGAAGACGCTGGCCGGATGCTCGAACAGGCGGTCGGGGACCTTATCGAGGGTCAGGCGGACGTCCTCCAGGCTCAACTCCTTGCCGGCGACATAGAACGGCATATGTGGGAAGCGGCCATGCATGGCGCGCAGGACCCGCGCCAGCACCGTGCCGTCGCCCATCCCGGCGTCGAACACCCGCAGCGCCGGCGGCCGCGGGTGGATGGCCGCCAGTTCCAGCGCAACCCGGTCGGCGATCACCCGCTTCTCGCTGCAGGTGTGGACGAACAGCAAATAGCGCTGGCGGTTCTCGAAGAACCGGAAATTGCCCCGCGGATCGCGCTTTTCCGGCGGCACCACGAGGCCGCGCGGCGGCGCCACGCCGCCCGGGGTCGAGGTCGCGATAAAGCCGTTGATGCGGTCGAGCGTGTCGATGGTGATGCGCTTGCCCTCGCGCAGCCGGTGCACCAGCTTGCCGTCGTTGACGGCACGGCGGCCGAACGTCGTCTCCGCCATGTCGGAGCGGCGGCAAAAATCCGTGATCTGGCTGAGGATTTCGTCGTTCTTCATGGCGCCTGGGGTGGGCAGCAGCGAGTGGGACGGGAGTGGGCAGAATTGATGACTAGTAGCATCTTATCACCATTTTCCCACCAGTTGAACCCCCTCTGCTGCGCGATCACCAAACAGTCATGGACCCGCCCTGCCGTCGGCGATCGCCATGACGGCTTTACCCCCGGATGACCAATGCGCCGCCTGCTCCTGATCCCCGCCCTCCTGGCCGCTTTGCTCTGGTCGGCGCCCTGTTTCGCCCAGGCGCGCTCCCAGCTCGGCCCACTCTGCACGACCGACACCACGCCGGCCGACCAGATGATCGACGCCTGCACCAAGATCATCGCGCTGAAGGTGTTTTCCGGCGAGAAGCTCGCGACCATCTATTTCTGGCGCGCGGTCGGCTGGAACAAGAAGGGCAACTACGCCCAGGTGATATCCGACGCCACCGAGGCCCTGCGCCTCAAGCCGAGCACCGCTGTCTACAACCTCCGGGCTCGGCCTATTTCGACAAAGGCGAGTACGACATCGCGATCGCCGACTTCAACGATGCGCTGCCCATGGGGCCGCCGAGCGGCATCATCTTCCACAACCGCGGCAACGCCTATCGCAGCAAGGGCGACTACGCCAAGGCGATCGCCGACTATGACGCCGCGATCAAGGCCGGTCCGAAGTCAGCCTTCTCCTATCAGAACCGCGGCGCCTCGAAGCGGGCGCTCGGCGATCTCGACGGCGCGCTCGCCGACATCAACGAGGCGGTCAGGATCGACCCGTCGCTGCCGCAGGCGCTGATCAGCCGCGCCGTGATCTGGCGCGCCAAGGGCGAGATCGAGCGCGCGATTGCGGACACGTCGGAGGCAATCCGGCTCGCCAAGGCCAAGGCGCCCGTCAACATCATGACGCCGCCCGGCAGCGTGCTGATCTCGGCCTATACCCAGCGCGGCCTCAGCTACGAAGCGAAGGGCGATGCTGCGCATGCCAAGGAAGATTACGCCTCGGTGCTCGAAGGCGTGGCGTCCGATGCCGGCAGCAAGGCCAACCAGGCCACCGCGAAAGTGCGGCTCGCGCTGCTCAAGGAGGCCGACGCGGCACCGCGCAAGACCGCGGCGGCGCCGGCCGCCGAGAGCAGCCCTGCCCCTGCACCGCCGGCTCCCGCCGCAGCACCGGCTGCGCCCGCAGCACGCGTGCAGGCCGCAGCAACCGGCCGGCGCGTCGCGCTGGTGATCGGCAACGGCGCCTATGCGCATGTCAAGGCGCTGCCCAATCCGCCCAACGATGCGCGCGCCATCGCCAGGAGCCTGCGCGACATCGGCTTCACGGTCTCCGAAGGCCTCGATCTCGATCGCGACACGATGCAGAAGACAATCCACGATTTCCTGCGCGAGGCGGCGCGGTCGCAGATCGCCGTGGTCTACTATGCCGGTCACGGCGTGCAGGTCGACGGCCGCAACTATCTCGTGCCGGTCGATATCGAGTTCAAGGCGGGCAGCCGCGCCACCGACGCGATGGTCGACATGGACACCATCATGGCCGGGCTCGACGACCAGATCCGCACCAACATCCTGATCCTCGATGCCTGCCGCAACAATCCGATGGCGCCGCAGCTAGCCTCCACAGGTCCAAGCCGCGGCATCGAAGCGGGCTCCGGCCTTGCCGCGCCCGCCTCGCTCGGATCGGGCTCGACGCTCGGCGCCGGCACGCTGATCGCGTTTGCGACCGCGCCGGGCCAGGTCGCGCTCGACGGCGAAGGCGCCAACAGCCCGTTCTCGGCGGCGCTGTCGCGCCATGTCGGCACGCCCGGCCTCGAGGTGCAGCAGATGCTGACACGGGTCCGCGCCGAGGTCGTCGCCGCGACCAAGGGCAAGCAGGTGCCGTGGTCGAACTCGTCGCTGCTCGGCGAGGTCTATCTGGCGGAGCAATGACGGTGCGCTTGAGCACCGTCATTCCGGGGCGCGCGCAGCGCGAACCTCAGGGGCGCAATTGCGCCCCGGGGGATCTCGAGATTCCGGGTTCGATGCCTCGCATCGCCCCGGAATGACATCAGCGCGTCACTTCCCCCACACCTCGTTCGCGACCTCGACCGCGAGCCGCAGCTTGGCCCACTGCTCTTCCTCGGAGAGAATGTTGCCTTCCTCGGTCGAGGCAAAGCCGCATTGCGGCGACACCGCGAGCTGCTCGATCGGGGCAAATTTGGATGCCTCCTCCAGCCGCCGCTTGATGTCGTCCTTCTTCTCGAGCTCGCCGAACTTCGAGGTGATGACGCCGACCACCACGACCTTGTTGCCCTTGGGCAGGAAGCGCAGCGGCTCGAAGCCGCCGGCGCGGTC
This sequence comes from Bradyrhizobium sp. BRP56, assembly GCF_020194035.1. Lineage (NCBI taxonomy): Bacteria > Pseudomonadati > Pseudomonadota > Alphaproteobacteria > Hyphomicrobiales > Nitrobacteraceae > Bradyrhizobium > Bradyrhizobium sp. BRP56. Next base: position 10,045 of record NZ_JADYVV010000010.1, on the reverse strand, counting down.
GGAATCATATTCGAGGAAATAGCCGTCGTAATTGGTGCCGGCGAGCAGGGTCTCGGCGACCGGCTCGTAGCCGCCGGAGGAGATCCAGGTCGAACGGAAATTGCCGCGGCAGACATGGGTCGTGATCACCATGTCGGACGGACGGTCGGCGATCGCATAGTTGATGACCCGGGCGTAGATCTCCTGCAGGCCATCCGGATTGTCGCCGCGGTCGCGCGACTTCTGCAATTCCTCCTGCGAGCACAGATAGGCCCACACCGTGTCGTCGAATTGCAAATAGCGGCAACCGGCGTCGTAGAACGCCTTGACCGCCTTGCGGTAGGTCTTGCCGAGATCCTGATAGAATTCCTCGAGGTCCGGATAGACCTCCTTCGAAATCAGCTTGCGGCCGCCGCGGAAATGCAGCACCGCCGGCGAGGGGATCGTCATCTTCGGCGTGACATGCGCCTGGTCGGCGTATTTCTTCAGGAACCTGAAGTGATCGAGCATCGGGTGATGATCGGAGAAATCCAGCTTGCCAATCACCCTGATGGCATCGTGCCGGGTCTGCACGCCGGCGAACTGGATGCCCATGTCGGGATGGAACAGCTCGCAGCCGGTCAGATGGCTGAGGAAATCGAAATGCCACCAGGAGCGGCGGAACTCGCCGTCGGTCGCAAGCTTCAGGCCGACCGAGGCCTGCTTGTGCACGACCTTCTCGATCTCCATGTCCTCCACCTTGCGCAGTTCGTCGGCGGAAATCTCGCCCTTTTCCAATCTGGCGCGAGCCTCCTTGATCTTCGGCGGCCGCAACAGACTGCCGACCTCGTCGGCGCGGAACGGAGGCTTGGTTCGCTGCATGGTCAACTCCCGGACGTTTCTAATGTGCCGTCTAATGTGCCTTGGCCCCAGAGACGCCGAGGTGGCGCTCGAGGACGGAGGGATCGGCTTTCAGCGCGCTGCTTGCGGCGTCGTGCACGATCGTGCCGCGTTCCAATATCACAACGCGGTCGGCCAGCCCCAGAATCTTTTGCGCGTTCTGCTCGACGATGATTGAGCAGATGCCGCCTGAGCGCGTGATGGTTCCGATCGCCTTTAACAATTCCTCAACGATGATCGGCGCGAGGCCTTCGGTCGGCTCGTCGAGCAGCAGCACTTTCGGATTTAGCGTCAGCGCGCGGCCGATCGCCAGCATCTGCTGCTCGCCACCGGACAGCTGGTTGCCGAAATTGCGCCGCCGCTCCTGCAGCCGCGGAAACATCTCATAGACCCGCTCGACCGTCCACGGCCCGGACTGCGCCACCGCGGTCATGTTCTCTTCCACCGTCAGCGAGCGGAAAATGTTGCGCTCCTGCGGCACCCAGCCGATCCCGGCGCGGGCGCGCTGGTCGGGCCGCATCGCCGTGATGTCGCGGCCTGCGAGCGCGACGCTGCCGCCGAGGCGCCTGACGATGCCGACGATCGAATTGATCAGCGTGGTCTTGCCGGTGCCGTTGCGGCCGAGCAGCGCTAGCACCTGGCCCTCCGCAAGCGCCAGCGATATATCGGGCAGCACCACCGCCTCCCCATATCCGGCACGCAGGCCCTGGATGGAAAGAAGGTCAGGCATCGGCGGCCTCGCCGAGATAGACCGCCCTCACCTGCGGATCGCGCGCGACCTCGTCGGGCGCGCCCTCGGCGAGCAGGCCGCCATTGACCAGCACCGAGATGCGGTCGGCGAAGGAGAATACGAGGTCCATGTCGTGCTCGATCAGCAGCACCGTGACGTCGCGCGGCAATGCTGCGACCGCCGCCAGGATGTCGTGGCGCTCGCTCTCGGGCACGCCCGCGGCGGGCTCGTCGAGCAGCAGCACCCGCGGCTTGGCGGCGATCGCGACCGCGATCTCGAGCAGGCGCTGCTTGCCATAGGGCAAGGTCGAGGTGAGCTCCGTCATCACGTCGAGCAGATGGAAGCGCGACAGGATCTCGGCGATCTCGGTGTTGACGTCGCTCCGCGTCCCCATCCGCCGCCACCAGTCGCCGCCGTGGCCCATCCGTTCGGAGACTGCGAGCCCGATGGTTTCGAGCGGGGTCAGGTCGGGATAGAGCTGGTTGATCTGGAACGTGCGCGACAGCCCGCGCAGCACCCGCTTGTGGACGGACAGGCCGGTGATGTCGCTACCTTCGAGCAGGATTCGCCCGCTGTTCGGCGTCAGCACGCCGGTCAGCTGATTGATCACGGTGGTCTTGCCCGCGCCGTTCGGCCCGATCAGCGCATGGCGGGCCCCTTGCATCACCTTCAGCGAGAGATCGCGGGTGACGCGAAGGGCGCCGAAGGATTTTTCGAGGCGGCGGGTTTCCAGCGCGATCGTCATGACGCGTCGCTCTCCGGCACGGCAACGGCGGCCTTGCGGCAGGCGAACTGGCGGATGATCAGGTTGGGCACGAACAGCACCCAGCGATGGATGCGCGCGCGGCCGACCAGCACGATCACGACCAGCACGAGGCCGATCCAGAACAGCCAGTATTGCGGGGTGATGCTCTGAAACAGCTCCTGCAGCATCTTGAACACGACGGCCCCGATGAGGCCGCCGTAGAGATAGCCGGTGCCGCCGATCACGAGCACGAGCATCAGATCGGCGGAGCGCTCGAAGGAAAACACGTCGAGCGAGGCGAGCGCCGTGGTCTGGGTGAACAGCGCGCCTGCGATCCCTGCATAGAAGCCCGCGAGCGTATAGACCGCGATCAGGCGACGGTTGACCGGCACGCCGATGGCGGCCGCGCGCAGCGGATTGTTCTTGATCGCGCGCAGCGACAGGCCGAACGGCGAATGCACAATGCGTCGGGCGAGCAGGAATAGGATGAACAGCACGATCAGCGAGTAGAAGAACCCGGTCTTGCCGAACATGTCGAAGGTGAACAGACCGAGGATCGGCTGCATCTCGATCCCCTGCAGCCCGTCGGTGCCGCCGGTGATGTTCGAGAAGCGTTCGGCGAGCGCTTCAAGCAGCAGGGCGATGCCGAGCGTCACCATCAGCCGTGTCAGGTCGACGCCGCGGATGACGAGAAAGCTGGTCAGGAAACCGAGCAGCGCCGCGACCAGACCGGCGGCGACCAGCGCGATGACGGGCTCGTTGACGATGCCGTGCAGCGCCAGCAAGCCGGCCGAATAGGCGCCGACGCCGAAAAAGGCCGCGTGGCCGAGCGAAACGATGCCGGCGTAGCCGAGGATCAGGTCGAGCGACAGCGCGAACAAACCGAGCCGCACGATGTCGGTCATGATCAAATAGCGCGACGGGAACAGGAAGGCGCAGGCGAGCGCCAGCGCCCAGAACGCGACCTCGCTGACCCGCCAGCGGGCGCTGGCCATCGCGTGAGTGGAAACGTCGGATAGCGCCGTCATATCAGCCTCACCGTGGCGCGGTACGGCCGAACAGGCCGTTCGGACGCCAGAGCAGGATCACGATCATGACCGTGTAGATCACGAACGGACCGAGCTTGGGCACGTAATACTTGCCGGCGACATCGGCGATGCCGAGCAAAAGCGACGCCAGGAACGGTCCGGTGATCGAGGAGGAGCCGCCGACGGTGACGACGATCAGGAAGTAGATCATGAATTTGAGCGGGAAATACGGATCGAGCCCGAGGATCTCCGCGCTCAGCGCGCCGCCGAGGCCGGCGAGGCCGCAGCCGAACGCAAAGGTGAAGGCGAACACCTGCGGCACGTTGATGCCGAGCCCGATCGCGGCGCGCGGATCGTCGACCGCGGCGCGCAGCCGGCTGCCGAACCGGGTCTTGGCGAGGATCAGTTGCAGCGCCAGCGTGAGCAGGCCGCAGATCACCACGATCATCAGCCGGTAGCGGCCGATGCCGACGCCGAACAGGTCGATCTGGCCTTCCAGCGCCGCCGGCAGCTTGATGAAGACCCGCGAAGATCCCATGATGTAGTCGACCGCCGCGACCGACATGAACACCAGACCGATCGAGAACAGCACCTGGTCGAGATGGCTGCGGCTATAGAGATGGCGGTACAGCGTGCGCTCCAGCGCGATGCCGATCACGGCGCTGCCGACAAAGGCGAGCGGCAGGCCTGCGAAGAACGGCCAGCCGGAATTATTCACCAGCACGGCGCAGATATAGCCGCCGGCCATCGCGAAGGCGCCATGCGCGAGATTGACGAAATTCATCAGCCCGAGCGTCACCGCAAGCCCGCAGGCGAGCACGAACAGCAGCATGCCGTAGGCGACGCCGTCGAACAGGTTGGTGAGCATAGAGGCCATGGAGTCAGCTTAGCCGTGAGGACGCAACAAGAACAACAGCTCGAACGTCAAGGTCATCGTCATGGCCGGGCCTGTCCCGGCCATCCACGTCTTCTGCTCGCCGGGAAGAAAGACGTGGATGCCCGGCACACCTGCGCGAAGACGCGCTTCGCGCTTTTGGCCGGGCATGACGTGGTGAGGGCCGGGGCGCACGCCGCCGATGACGATGCTATTTCTTGGTCTTGCCGGAATCCTTGACGGCCTCGAAGGTCGCGAACTCGACATTGTAGAGCTCGCCGTCGACCTTCTCGACCTTGCGGATATAGATGTTCTGCACGATGTCACGGGTTTCCGGATCGATCGAGATCGGGCCGCGCGGGCTCTCCCACTTCATGCCCTTCATCGCCTCGATCAGTTTGTCGCCGTCGGTCGCACCATTGGTCTTCTTCAGCGCCTCATAGATCAGATGGATGCCGTCATAGCCGCTGACCGCCATGAAGCCCGGGCGGTTGCCGAACGCCTTCTTGTAGGCGACGACGAACTCCTTGTTCATTGCAGACGGATGCGCGGCCGAATAGAGATGCGCCGTCACCGCGCCGAGCGCGGCATCGCCCATATTGTTGAGCAGATCGTCGTCCATGACGTCGCCGGGTCCGATCACCCTGATGCCACTCTTGTCGAGCCCGCGCTCGGCATATTGCTTCATGAAGTTGCCGCCCTGCCCGGCCGGCACGAATACGAACATCGCGTCGGGCTTGGAATCCTTCATGCGCTGCAGGAACGGCGCGAAGTCCGGATTGGCGAGCGGGACCTTGACCTCTTCGACGATCTCGCCGCCGCCGGCGGTGAAGTGCTGCTTGAAGAAGGTCAGCGCATCGTTGCCGGGCGCATAGTCCGAGGTCAACGTCGCAACCTTCTTGATGCCGTTCTTCACCGCCCAGTCGCCGATGATGGTGGAGGACTGCGCCAGCGTGAAGCTGGTGCGCACGATATAGGGCGAGCGCTCGGTGATGATCGAAGTGCCTGCGGCCATCACGACTTCCGGAATCTTGGCCTGCGTCGCCAGCGGCGCCGCGGCGAGCGCCGCGGGCGTCACGCCGAAGCCGGCGATGAAATTGACCTTGTCGTTGACGATCAGCTCCTGCGCAAGCCGCTTGGTGTTGTCCGGCACCGCGGCGTCGTCCTTCAGGATGATCTCGATCTTCTTGCCGGCGACGGTGTCGCCCTTCTGCTGCAGGTAGAGCTTGATGGCGTTATCGATCTGCTTGCCGGTCGACGCCTGACCGCCGGTCATCGGCAGGATCAGCCCGATCTTGACGGCGTCGTCCGCCCACGCCGGCACACTGGCACACAACCCGGGAAGCACGGCCGAAGCGGCGCCCCACAGCAACATTTTGCGACGATTGAACATCGACGTCCCTCCCCCTTCCGTTCTTCTGCATCGAGCCTTGGTCCCCGGCTCTTGCCTTGTTTTAACTCACGCATGCACGGCCAAGCCGCAACGCGACAAGGCGTCTCCCCGTGCCCTCTGTCAATCGGACGATGGACGTGTGCCGCGCGCGACGCGATCGGGTCTGGCTGCAGAAGCAAGTATCATGATACCAACATCGCTCCACAAGACTCAATGCCTCCCGCGAGAAGCGGTCTCGCGCATTCAAGGCCGCCATCGGCTCGATTCATTTGTACGATCGTACAAACGCAGCAACAATGTCAACAAACAAGCACAATTGCAGCCGAACGGTCGCGCCCGAGATCATCATCCATAAAGAACAGGGCTGTATCCTTCCTCCCATGCCAATCGTGACGCGCCCCATCGCTGTCCTGACTGCCCTCGCGCTCGCGGCCGGCGCGCTCGGGGGATGCAGCTCCATGAACCAGAAGCTATCCGCCGGCATGGCCGACACCATTCCAGCCTGGGCCGGCGGCCTGCCCGCGGATGCGCCGCCGCGGCCGGGCACCCCGGAATACGACAAGTTCATGCAGGATCGGGAACGCAAGCGGCTGACGCCCGCGGCCCAGCGCGGCGACGAAGCCAAGCCGGCAACGGCACCGCAGGACGCGGCCCACTGAGCGCACGGTCGGCCGGCCGCTGAACCCGCATCGCCTTATGCGGACCGAGCGAAGCCGCGGATCAGTCGACGAACACCACGGTCTTGCGTCCGTTGAGGATGACGCGATCGGCGAGATGGTAGCGGATCGCGCGCGCCAGCACCCGGCGCTCGATGTCGCGCCCCTTGCGCACGAGATCCTCAGGCGTATCGCGGTGGCTGATGCGCTCGACGTCCTGGTCGATGATCGGCCCCTCGTCGAGATCGCTGGTGACGTAATGCGCCGTGGCACCGATCAGCTTGACGCCGCGCTCATGCGCCTGATGGTAGGGCCTCGCGCCCTTGAAGCCCGGCAGGAAGGAATGATGGATGTTGATGCAGCGGCCCGACAGCCGCGCCGACATCTCGTCCGACAGGATCTGCATGTAGCGGGCCAGCACGACGAGATCGGTCCTGGTGTCCTGGGCCAGCTTCCACACCGCGTCTTCCTGCTGCCGCTTGGTCTCTTTCGTCACCGGCAGATGATGGAACGGGATATCGCCGAAATCGAGCGAGCCATAGGTCTCGCGCGGATGGTTGGAGACAACAGCGGTCGGGATCATCTCGAGCTCGCCGGTGCGCCAGCGGTAGAGGATGTCGACCAGGCAGTGATCGGACTTCGACACCAACAGCATCACCCGGCGGCGGCTGGCGCGATCGCGCATCTGCCATTCCATGCCGAACCGTTCGGCGATCGCGGCAAAGCCGGTCTGCAGCGCCGCGAGCTCGACCGCAAGGTCGGCAGCGGTGAACACCACGCGCATGAAGAACTTGCCGGTTTCGACGTCATCGAACTGCTGGGCGTCCAGGATGTTCTGGCCGTTATGGGCGAGAAACGTCGAGACCGCCGAGACGATCCCCGGACGGTCCGGACAGGACAGGGTCAAAACGAATTGATGGTCGGGCATGCCAATTGACCAAAGCTTGAGCAGATCGGTGGAACGGTCATTTTCGGCCCTCGTCTACACCGCAGGCGGCCTTGCGCCAATCCCGGCGCGGGGGTCAAATCGAACAAATGACGACAATGTTTATTAGGGACCATCATGGCTGAACGGCTGAACGGCTACCGCATCCTGATCCTCGAGACGCGCGAGGAGGCGCAGTTTTCCCGCCTGCTCGCCGAGCAGGGGGCCGACGTGCTGCAATGCCCGATGTTCACCATCCACGATGCGCCCGATGCGGCGCCGATCGAGGGCTGGATTCGCCGCGCCATCGAACGGCCGCTCGACGATCTCGTGCTGATGACCGGCGAAGGCCTGCGCCGGCTGATGAAGGTCGTGCGCCGGATCGGTGTCGAGCGGGAGTTTGTCGATAGCCTCGCCAAGGCGCGCAAACTCGCCCGCGGCCCAAAGCCCGGCCGGGCGCTGCGCGAGATCGGCCTGGAACCGCAGATAACCACCGAGAAGCCGACGTCGGAAGGCGTCGCCGAGATGCTGTCGAAGCTCGACCTGACCGGCCATCGGCTCGGCCTGCAGCTTTATCCGGACAAGGATCACGCCACCCTGATCGGCGCGATCAAGGCACAGGGCGCCGAGGTCGATACGGTGCTGCCCTATGTCTATGATGCGCAGGCTGCCGACGCCAACATCGTCACCGCGATCGAGGAGATGGCGCGGGGCCGCATCGACGCGATCGCGCTGACCAACCTCGGCCAGGTCCGCCGCCTCATCGAGGTGGCACGGGCGCGCGGTTGCGAGGAGACGTTACGCCAGGGCTTCGAGCGTACGCCGATCGCGTCCGTCGGACCGGCGGTATCGGACGAACTCAAGTCCCACGGCCTGCGCACCGACATCTATCCTGCCGAAGACGCCTTCTTCATGCGGCCGCTGATCTCGGCGATGGCAGCCGCGCTTTCAAAAAACCCGCCACGCGCGACGGCTCAAAGCTAGTCCACCTTGGCGCCGGCGAACTTGACCACCTTGCCCCACTTCTCGGTCTCATCGGCCACCAGTTTGCCGAAGTCGGCAGCCGAGCCCGGCAGCATGATCGCGCCTATCTCGGTAAACCGCGCCTTGGCCTTGGGATCGGCGAGGATTTCATTGACGGCCTTGTTGAGCCTGTCGACGATTTCAGGCGGCGTGTTCTTCGGCGCCGCAAGGCCGTACCAGGCGCTCGCCTCGTAGCCCGGCAGGAAGTCGGCGACCGGCGGCAGGTCCGGAAGCACGTCCGAACGGGTCGTGCTGGTGACCGCAAGTCCGCGCAGCTTGCCGGATTTGACGTGCTCGGCGCAGGTCGGAAGATTATCGAACATCACCTGCATCACCCCGGACAGCATATCGGTGAGCGCCGGCGCACCGCCCCGGTAAGGCACGTGCTGCATGTTGATGCCGGTCAGCATCTTGAACAGTTCGCCCGACATGTGGATCGTCGAACCGTTGCCCGACGACGCCATGTTGAGCTTGCCGGGATTGGCCTTTGCATAGGCGATCAATTCGGGAATCGACTTGATCGGCAGCGAGGGGTGCACCACCACGACGTTGGGAAAGCGAATGATGCCCGCGATCGGCTCCATCTCGCGCATGAAGTCGAAGGGGAGCTTCTGGTAGAGCGTCGCGTTGATCGCATTGGCCGGCGCGACCAGCAGCAGCGTGTAGCCGTCGGGTGCCGCGCGCAGCGCCTGCTCGGTGGCGATGTTGGTCCCGCCGCCCGGCCGGTTCTCGACAATGAAGGATTGCCCGAGCTTTTCCGACAGCCACTGCCCCATCAGGCGCGCCGTCAGGTCCGCCGAACCGCCGGGCGTATAGCCGATCACGAGGCGAACCGGCCGCGCCGGATAGGCCTCGGCAATCGCTTTTCCAAATGTGAGCGGAAGCGCAGCCGTAGCGGCTGCAAGTTGCAGGAACTGGCGGCGTAGAACCCTCATGATGTCTCCTCCGACGCACTGGCGGCTCTTGCGGCACGCTTGGCCACGCGCATCCTAGCCGCACGGCGTCGCCAAGCCGACAGATATTCTCAGTCGGAGGGCGGGAGGTTCACCGCGTCACTTCGTCTCGCGCAGATAGGCCTGGTACGCGAGGGCGATGCCATCCTCGAGCGAGGTGGTGGCGCGCCAGCCGAGCCTGGCCAGCCGGCCGACGTCGAGCAGCTTGCGCGGCGTGCCGTCCGGGCGCGACGTGTCGAACTTGATCTCGCCGCGATAGCCGACGGCGGCCGCGACGACGCGCGCGAACTCGGCAATGGTGATGTCCTCGCCGGTGCCGATATTGACTAGTTCGGACGAGGAATAGGTCTTCATCAGATGGATGCAGGCGTCGGCGAGATCGTCGACATAGAGGAATTCGCGGCGCGGCGTGCCGGTGCCCCACACCGCGACGTTGCCTGCGCCCGAAACCTTGGCCTCGTGGAAGCGGCGGATCAGCGCGGCGACGACGTGGCTGTATTCGGGGTGATAATTGTCGCCGGGACCGTAGAGATTGGTCGGCATCACGCTGATGAAATCGGCGCCGTACTGGCTGCGATAGGCCTCGGCCATCTTGATGCCGGCGATCTTGGCGATGGCATAGGGCTCGTTGGTCGGCTCCAGCTGGCCGGTCAACATCGAATCCTCGCGCAGCGGCTGCGGCGCCAGGCGCGGATAGATGCAGGACGAGCCGAAGAACATCAGCTTCTCGCATCCATTGGCATGGGCCGCCTCGATCACGTTGCTCGAGATCGCCAGATTGTCGTAGAGGAATTCCGCCCGCAGCGTGTTGTTGGCGACGATGCCGCCGACCTTGGCGGCAGCGAGGAACACGGCCTGCG